>JAFGRR010000226.1 GCA_016935035.1 Phycisphaerae bacterium
GTCTACTTCGACGTGGGCAACGTGTTCGCACACGGTTACCCAGCGGATTGGATCGAGACGCTAGGGCACCGCCTGCGTCGGGTGCATATCAAGGACTACGATCTAAGCAAGCCGGGATTCGCCGGGTTCTGTCCGCTGGGTGAAGGTGACGTGGATTGGCCGAGCGTGGTCGCGGCGCTGCGTGCGATCAACTATGCTGGGCCGCTGACTTATGAGGGCGCGGGCGATCCGGCCGAGATCTGCCGGCGTTTGAAACGGATTGTGGCCGGCGAGCCGGCCGTCTTGCCGGGAGAACCAACATGAAGCTCGAACTAGACGTGTTGCGCGAGAACGTGATGGTCGCGGACGGCGGCTGGTCAACGCAACTCGTGCTGCGCGGCTTGCCGGCGGACGTCATGGCCGAGACGGCCAACCTGACGCACGGCGACCTGGTGCAGGATCTGGCGCGGGCGTATGTCGAAGCCGGCTCGCAGTTCATCACCACGAACACATTCTCCGCCAACCGCTTCGGGCTGGACCGCCGCGGCTTGCGCGAGCGGCTGCGCGAGGTCAACATGCGCGGCGCGCTGCTGGCGCAGCAGGCCGTCGGCGACCGTGCGGTGATCGCGGGCTCGATCGGCCCCAGCGGAAAGATTATGACCGTTAAGGAGATCAGCGGGGACGAGCTGGCGGAAGCGGTCAGCGAGCAGGCCAGTGCCCTGGCCGAGGGCGGCGCCGACGTCATCGTGCTTGAGACATTCTCCGAAGTCGCCGAGATCCTGGCCTCGCTCAGAGCGGTCAAGAGCGTGACGAAGCTGCCGGTTGTGTGCAGCATGTCGTTTGATTCGGGGCCGCAACGGACGCGGACGATGATGGGGGCCCAGGCCGGCGAGTGCGCCGCGGCGCTCGAGGATGCCGGCGCCGACATTATCGGGTGCAACTGCGGCGCGGGGATCGAGCACGTGCTGCCGGTGGCCGTAGCGTTGCGTGCGGGCACGAGCCGGCCGTTGTGGGTTAAGCCGAATGCCGGCACACCCGAGTTGGAAGATGGTCAGGCCGTCTGGAAGCAGACGCCAGACGAGTTTGTCGGCCATGTCGCGACATTGCTGGACGCCGGCGTGAACATCATCGGCGGATGCTGCGGCAGCGGCCCAGAGCACATCAGGAAGGTCGCGGCGCTGGTCGCACGGCGGGGTGGTCGAAAGGGCGTGTGACGCGGTTTGAGAACAAGTTCAAGATGCGGGCGGCATGTCTGGACGCTCAACTGTACTTTCTTGGTCCGCGTGCGTGCACAGCACGTGCAAACTCAGGCCTGCGTACGTGTGTCTTCTGTGACACACCTTTTGTGCTTCCCATCCTCATGAGGAGATGAACGTCAGGCATGCAGGTCTGACGCTGGTTGAGCGGGCTATGGTTCGCTCGGCGCGCTCTGATCGCGCGCGGCCAGGTTGCGTGGCCATGCCAGATCCGAGACCAGCTTTACGCGCATCATCAGCAGCGCGGTCTGGAGCTGTGGGTCGGTATCGGCAACGTCGATCGGGTCGGCTTCGAGGCGTTTGAGGTCGGCTTCGCTCAGCAGGTTGTCGTCACCATCCTTACTGGTGTCTGCCAGTTCCTGGAGCTCGGATTCATCAAGCTCTTTCTCTTCGTCGCCGGGGCTGTCGCCGTTGCGAATGATGTACGACGCGTTTTCGCGCTCGATGACCTTGCGGTACTCCTTGGGGCTGAGCTTGACCTCGATGTCGGGATCGATGCCCCACTTGTCCGCATCGGGGTTCTTGTGCGGCGAGCGCCCACTGGGCAGGTAATACAGCGCGGTGGTCAGCTTGAGACGAGCGCTTGAGAGCAGGCGCGTGCCGAGCGGTAGTACGCGTTGCACGCTGCCCTTGCCGAAGGTCCGCTCGCCCAGCACCAGGGCGCGATGGTGATCCTGCATGGCGCCAGCGAGAATCTCGGACGCGCTGGCGCTTGACTCGTTGACCAGCACGATCAGCGGCAGCTCGGCGAACTCAGCCTTGCCGCTGACGTCATAGTGTTCCTCGCGTTCGCGCGCGCCGTTGGTCGAGACGACTTCGCCGGACTGAACAAACATGCCGACGATTTCGATGGCGACATCGAGCAGTCCGCCGGGGTTGCCGCGCAGGTCAAGCACGAGTCCGCGCATGCCCTGTTCGCGAGCGGTCTCGACCGCCTGTTTGAGCTCTTTTCCGGAGTCGGGATGGAAGCCGGTGAGGCGGACGTATCCGATGCCGGCGTCGTCATCGAGGATGTAGTTCCAGCGGTCGCTGCCTTCGAGCCGGTCCACGCCGCGCACGGTCTTGATGACGATTTGGCGGCGGGTGAGCGGGAAGGTGATGCGTTTCCCGATGCCGGGCCGGTACATGGTGAGCTTCACCTCGGTGTTGGCGGGCCCCATGATGTTTCGGACGGCGTCGTTAGTGTCCCAGCCCTTGGTGGATTCGCCGTTGACTTCGACGATCAGGTCGCCGGCGCGGATGCCGGCCTCGAGCGCGGGCGAGTTTTCGAGGGGGGTGATGACCTTGAGGCGTTTGCTGGTTTCGTCCATGCCGAGCTGAATGCCGACACCCTCGAAGCCGCCCATCATGATCTTGTCGAACTCGGAGGCATCGACGGGCCAAACCATGGCGGTGAAGTCGTCGAGCTCATCCAGGGCGCCCTCGACGAATTCGGTGACGAGCAGTCCCTCGTCGAGTTCGACGCTGGCGCGGCTGGCGTCACTAACTTCAGAGTATAGTCCCATCAGGTCGCTGTCATCGAAGCGTTTGGCGGCCTGCACTTCGGTTCGCAACTGTTCGAGTTTCTTGAGGAAAAGCTCGCGCGCCGCGGGATTGGCGATGCCATCGAGGTAGTCGTAAAGCTTCGAGGTTTCGCAGAGCGTCACGAGGTTATCGAGCGCGCCCTCGGCCGCCTTGCGAAAGTCGGGTTTCTCGTAGTAGGAACTGCTGATCTTGCGTATGGCGTTGCGCAGCAGGTTGTCGTTTACGTCCTCGACGCGCCGCTTGTACTCCTCTTCATTCTTGTACAGCAACTCGACACGGGCGTGCTTGACGGCGCGGTCACGCGTCTTTTCGAGGTCCTTGTCGTTGGGACGGATGCGCGAGAGCGAGACGTAAATGGTGGCCGCGTCCGACCAGTTCTGCTCCGCGACCATCTCATCGGCCTTGGCATTTGCCAGCCGCGCCAGATCATCCACCCAGGCGACGCCGGCGAATGGGTCCTCGGAGTCCGCGTATGGAACGGCGCGGGCCGTGAAGGTCAGTGCCAGGGGAATCTCGCCCGCGGCCAGGGCCTTCTGCGCCTCGGCCACATTCCAGTCGAACGTCTGGCGGTCAACGTCCTTGCGGGCCGCGACCACCTGCTGATAATCAGCCAGCCAGCCCTGAACGGTCTTGGCCTGCGCGACGTCGGTATCGCCGGACAGCATCTTGTCAACGGCGGCCCGCCCGGCTTCGTAATCGCCGGCGAGAATGTCACCGTAGGCGTTCTGCAGACCGTCCGAGTCGGCGGCCGCCGGCAGCGCTAGCACCGCTAAAATAACCAGCGACAACAGCTTACGCTTTGACTGCATGTGGGCTAACCCTCACATCTGGATGCGTCGGTCCGCGTGCGCACGGACCATCCCGCATACCGATTATCTCACCTTTCATTATACGTTCAGCACCGTCTCGCGGTAGCCGCCCAGTCCCTCATCGACACATTCGGACATCTACTGCGGCCCCGCGAGTACCAGCACGCGCAATTCCCGACAACACCTGACAGCGACTCGATTTGGAGTCGGCGTGTTGCTACCTGACTCATTTCAGGCATGATGCGTGTTATGGCACTCTCAGCATCACAATCCGACTTGGCCGCGGCCAGTGGCCACGACGATCAGCTAGGTGTCCGTGTGCTGGGGATCGATCCTGGACTGCAACGCACCGGCTATGCCGTTGTCGACGCGCATAGCGACGGGATCGGCGGGCATCGGTTGGTCGAGGCGGGCGTCATACGACTGACGCCGCGCGAGACGCTGGAATCGCGGCTGGTCGAGCTCGAGCGCGAGTTGCTCACCATCCTGTCCGGACATCAGCCGAAGGTCTTGGCCTGCGAGCAGCTTTACGCGCACTACAAACATCCACGTACCGCCATTCTGATGGGACACGCGCGCGGGGTGATCATCGCGGCGGCGGCGCGCGGCGGCCTGAGCATCATCGCGGTGCCGGCGACGCAGGCAAAAAAGCTGCTCACCGGCAGCGGTCATGCCACCAAGGCCCAGATTCAACGTGCCGTGCAGGCTACGCTGGGGCTCGCCACACTGCCCGAGCCGAACGATGTCGCCGATGCGATCGCGGTCGCGCTGTGCGGAATACAACTGCGGCACCGGGCGAAGGCCGAGCAGACGCGACGGGAGGTTCGCTCGTGATCTCACAGTTGACCGGCCGCGTCGTTCGAGTCACGGAACATACGGCGATTATCGAAGCCGGCGCGCTGGCGTGGGAAGTGCTCGTGCCGACCACGGCACGGCACGACCTGACGCGCCTCATCGACAACGAAGTGCGCATGCACACGCTGTTGTTCATCGACGGTGGGCTGGCCGGCGGGGCACTGGTGCCGCGGCTGGTGGGTTTTCTGACCGAGACGGAGCGTGACTTCTTCAATCTGCTGACCAAGGTCAAGGGCATCAGCACGCGCAAGGCGCTGCGGGCGATGAGCATTCCGTGCCACGAGATTGCCGCCGCCATCGAACGCGGTGACGAACGCTTGCTGACGAGTCTGCCGGAGATCGGCAAGCGCACGGCAGCGCAGATTGTCACGGAACTGCGCGAGCAGGTTGCACCGTTCGTGGCGCCCGGTGCCGTGCCGCGGCCCGCGGCTGAACTGACGGACGCGCAGCAGGTGGCGCTGACGATAATCTGCCAGTGGGGCGATCGGCGGGCCGACGCGCAACAGTGGGTGACCGCCGCCGTCGAGGCCGATTCGTCTTTGAGTGACCCGGAAGATATCGTGCGGGCGGCGTACCGCATCAAGATGAAGCACTAGCGTGCCGGCGATGGTAACGGTCGCCCCCCGTGGCGGCCGCAGTATGTCGAGGTGATTGCAGCGCAAGCGTCGGAAAGCCGAGTATCGCAAGACCTTTCGTCGGCCGACTGCCGCCGGGTAACGACAAAGCCGGCCTACGGGACGTAGGCCGCTACATTAGCTGTCTCGCGGGAGCCGTGCATGCCAATCGAGCGTGTTTTCAGCCA
>JAFGRR010000227.1 GCA_016935035.1 Phycisphaerae bacterium
CCCGGTGTGCGCTACCACATCGTACGTGGCGCGCTCGACACCGTCGGCGTGACCAACGACAAGGAAGGCAAGGCTCGCAACCGCAGCCGCAGCAAATACGGCGTCAAGCAGCGGAAGTAACCGCTCAAGATACTTCGGGTGAAATATGGCATATAAGCGTTTTACCGCCTCGGTCAGGCAACTCGTTCCAGATCCGCGTCACGGCAGCAAGCTGGCGGCCAAGTTCGTCAACTGCCTGATGCTCGACGGCAAGAAGTCCGTCGCCCAGCGAGTCTTCTACGACGCGCTCGACATGGTTAAGAACAAGATCAAGGACACGCCGCCGATCGAGGTCTTCGAAACCGCGCTTGAGAACGTCAAGCCGGCCATCGAGGTGCGTTCGCGGCGCGTCGGCGGTGCCAACTACCAGGTGCCGATGCAGGTCAACCCGAAGCGCCGGCAGTCGCTCGCGATTCGCTGGATCCTCGCCGCGATCCGCGGCAAGAGTGGCCGCCCGCTAGCCAACCGTCTCGCCGACGAAATCATCGCCGCCTACAAGCACGAAGGCACGGCGATGCAGACACGCGAGAACGTCCACCGCATGGCCGACGCCAACAAGGCGTTCGCCCACTTCGCGTGGAGCCGTCGATAGAGCCCCTGAACGAATTTCCCAAAAGGCCGGGCCTATCCGCCCGGCCTTTTTTCTGCGCCGCTATGCACCGCGTGTTGTGACGCGCGGGTCTGGCTGCCTGGTGTCGGACGTCATCAGAACCCCGCCCGCAAGGGCCGAACAGTCGTTTGGTTTGGCAGTGTGACTCTCATTCGCTTGATTCACCGGGTACCATGTCACCATGGTGCATGCGTCTCCATTCAAACAGCAATTGCCGGACGCGGCTCGACCGGCGGTGAGCATCGTGCGCACGTTGCGCGACGCCGGCCACGCCGCCTTGCTCGCCGGCGGCTGTGTGCGCGACCTGCTGCTGGGTAGCGAGCCGCACGATTACGACGTGGCAACCGACGCGCTGCCCGATCGCGTGGTGACGCTGTTTCGAGCCACGCGCAAGGTCGGGGCACGCTTCGGTGTCGTGCTGGTGCGAAAGCAGCGCTGTTGGGTTGAGGTCGCGACGTTTCGCGCCGATGGCGAGTACATCGACGGACGCCGACCGGTTACCGTGACATTCTGCGACGCCGAGCATGACGCCGCCCGCCGTGACTTCACGATCAACGGCATGTTCCTCGACCCGCTCGACGCGAAGCTGATCGACTATGTTGGCGGCCGAGCTGATCTCGAACGCCGCGTGATCCGGGCGATCGGTGATCCCGCCGCGCGCTTCAGTGAGGACTATCTGCGTCTGCTGCGTGCCGTGCGGTTCACGGCCCGGCTTGGTTTCGAGATGGACGCCGCGACGAAGACAGCGTTAAGGGCGGCGGCGCCGCGCCTGTCGGATGTCGCCGCCGAACGCGTCCGCGACGAACTCGAGCGCATGCTCGCGCATCCAAACAGCCTGGCCGCGTTTGAGCTCTTCGCCGACAACGATCTGCTACGGCATCTCTGGCCGGGTGCCAGGTGGAGTACGCAACAGGTGGATGAGGCACGCGAGTTGCTGTCGCGGCTGCCAGCGAGTGCGGGATTCGAGCTGTCGCTGGCGGCGATGCTGGCCGAACGCGGCGCGCGCGCCGCCAATAAGATCTGCCGTCTGCTGACCTGCTCAAACGATCAGCGCGCCACGGTGGCGTGGCTGGTCGAGCATCAGGCCGACCTGGATGATCCGTATGCGCCGACGTTGCCCGAGCTGAAACGACTACTGGCGCATCCGGCGTTCGCGCTGCTGCGCGACATGGTAGCGGCGCGTCACGCGCGGTTGCCGGATGGGGTCGTACGACAGGGGGCGTTGCGCGAACGCATCGACGCGATCGACCCGGTGACGATCGCGCCGAAGCCGTTGATTTCCGGTGACGATCTGGCGGCGCTCGGCGCCAGCCCGGGCCCCATCTTCAAACACATTCTGGACGAGTTGTACGCGCGGCAACTCGCCGAGTCACTCACGACACGTGAGGCGGCGTTGGCCCTGGCAAAAGAGCTACTGCGCGGCGGAGTGTAGCGGCCGCCCGCCAGTGGCGACCGTCGGCTGCTACGTAGGTGCCGTGCCAGGATTACGCGGCGCTATGAACTGGCACGCCGCGCCGCTAGTATGCACGGTCAGATCTGTGCGGGGCGACGGTTGGCCCTGCTCTAACTGTGGCGAGCACGATGATTGGCGTTCTTGGCTACAGCACACAAGTGGCTTGCATTCCGCCCGCCGGTAACGCGTCGGCGTTGCCGGACCAGGACTTCCTGACTCAGGCTGTTGAGGCTGCGCGCGGCGCGTTGGCGCACGCCGGCGTCGTCACTCCCGAGCGCATCGGTGCGGTCTACGTCGGCATCCCGGCCGAGGCGCCTCATGGGCGGCCACTGGCGGCGGACGTGTGTGACGTACTCGGCGTGTCCGAGCGGGCGCACTGTGCCGATCTAAGCTGCGCCGGCAAGGGCGGAACCGAGGCGTTCTTTGCCGTGTGCAACCTTGTCAAACCCAGCGCGGTTGAGGTCGGATTGGCGTTGGCCGTCGATGCGCTGACGCCGGTGGGGCCGGAGGTTCGGCTGGCCGGCGCCGCGGCGTATCTCATCGGCCGTCACCCCGACGAGATGCTCGCGACAGTTGACCTGGAGTTCGCCGCGCGAGCCGAAAGCGTGTCATCGCCTGGAACACTGGAGAGGGCCCCCGGGCCGTCACTGGATGGCCAGAAGCTCCAGCAGATGACTCGCGAGTTGATGGCGCGCAAGCGGCTTCGACCGGCGGACTTCGCGCACGTGGCGTTTCGCCTGCCCGACGAGACACTTCCGCCGGCGATCGCTGTGGCTCTGGGGTTTGTGGAGCGGCAATTGTCGGCGGGATATCTGGGCGCGGGTTTCGCGCCGAGCGGGCCGAGCCTTGGCCTGATGCAACTGGCGGCGATGCTGGATGTGGCGGAGCCGGCGGAGACGCTGCTGGTGTGTGCGTTGGGCGAAGGTGTCGGGGCGGATGCGTTCGTCCTGACCGCGAGCGAGCGAGTCAGCGACGCACGCACGCGTTTGGTCGGAACCAGACCACAGATTGAACAGGAACGCCGGGCATGGGCCGCGCTGTACGCCGGCGTGACGCCGTTGGCCCGTTCATGAAACCCGCCTCGTGAGAACCGAATGCGGCAGACCGAGATCATCGGCGTCGGCATGACGAGCTTTGGCCAGCAGGCCGACCGTTCGTTGCGCGATCTGGCCGGCGAGGCTGCACTGGCCGCGCTGGACGATGCCGGCTGCGGACGGCTTGATGCGATCTGGGGTGGTGGGGCGGCAACCGGCCTGCTGGCCGGGCAGTCTCACCTGGCTCCGCTGATTGCCGGGCACATTGGGCAGACACCCGTGATAGCCGGCAGTGTTGAGTCGGCCGGCGCGTCCGGAGCGTTGGCGCTGCGGGCGGCGTGGCTTGAGGTGGCCAGCGGCCAGGTTGAATGCGCGCTGGCGCTGGGTACTGAGAAGGTCAGTGATGCTGACGGAGATTTGCTGGCGGACGCCGAGGCGGCCATGCTCGATCGCGAGCATGAGGCCGACGCCGGCGGCTCGCTGGCCGCGCTCTTTGCCATGATCGCGCGAGAGCACA
>JAFGRR010000228.1 GCA_016935035.1 Phycisphaerae bacterium
ACCGCGATGGGCGGACACCGCAACAGCGTCGAGACCGATGTGTCGATCGCGGTCGATCACCTGACGCTGGCGGCGGTCGCGGAGGGGCTGGGGACGTGCTGGATCGGGGCGTTCAAAGAGCAGGCGGTCAAGGAACTGCTGGACGTGCCGGCGGATGTTGATGTCATCGCGCTGGTGCCGCTGGGCTATCCCGCGACGGAGGGACTGAACTTCCCGCTGGATAAGAACCGGCGCAAGCCGCACGCAGAGGTCTTCGCGGAGAACAAGTACGCGTGGAAGTAGCGTGAGTGTGCCGCCACCGATGTAGCGTCGGCCCCCCGTGGCCGACGATGTGTGCGAGATGCTTCCCTCGCGTTGGCACGTACTCATAGGGCGATAGCGGGACGCAACGTATGCTTCCTGCATTCTACGTCGGCCGCTGGGGGCCGACGCTACAGTGGCGGGGACCGACGCCGCGGTGGCGGGTGCCGACGCCGCAGTGGTTGGACCAGGAGGGCGCGACCTCCTGCTGTGCTTTGGATGCCGATGGGGAACGCCGACGACAATCCGCTGATCTGCCCCGAGTGCGACTACAACCTCACCGGTTTGAGCGAGGATCGCTGCCCGGAGTGTGGGACGCCGTTTGATCGCGAGGAATTGCAGAAGATCGCCTCAGGCATCGTCGAACCGGTGATTGAGAACTGGGACGATGGCAAGCTGATGCTGGGGTACGCGCGGCTGTGGTTCCGGACGGTGTTCACGCCGGGAGAATTCGCGCGGCGGTTTCCGGCACGGCATGACGAGCCGGCGGCGTTGTCGTACTCGCTGGCGTCGTACGCTTTGATGGGGGCGGTGCTGGTGATCGGAAGCATTGTCATCACCGCGGCCGCCGCCATTGGCAGTGGGGAGGTGATCGGCGCGGGCATGGCTGTTGCCGTCGGGGCGTCAGGCTCTTGCTGGGTTTGCGAGACGGTCATCGCTCTGCTGCTGCGGGGGTTGGCCAAGCCGACGCGAGCGCGGGATCGATATCATTTCTGGCGCGGCATCACGCACCATGGCAGTGGGTTCGTTTTGCTGAGCGCGCTTAGCCTGATTACCGGCGCTTCAGCGGTCATGGTTGAGGAAGTGGATGTTGGGTTCGGGGGAGATCTCTGGGTGTCGTTTGTTGTAGCCGCCGGGGCATCCTTCGCGTGGTGGTGCACTGCCCTGATCGTGATGGTCGTGCGGCGCTCGGTTCCGGGGGTGAGGCGCGTGGTGGGCTGTGGCCTGATACCGCTCGTGGGCGTTGGCGCAGTATTCCTCGGTTTCGGGTTCAGCTTCCTATTGTTGTCAGCATGCACCTTCGGAGCTTTCTGACCGATGGGTACCGTATGTCTCCATGACAAACGCACGATCGAAGCGGCGCTTCGCCGGGATGTGGCGCTGAACATCTATCACCTGGGCGATCTTGATGAGCGTTTCTGGCCGCACACTACGTGGTATGCGGCCGAGCGCGGCGGTGAGATTGCGCATGTCGCGCTGATGTACACGGGGCTGTCGCTGCCGGCGCTGCTGGCGCTGACGGCGGAGGACTTGGCGGGGATGCGGGGGTTGCTGGAGTCGATTACGCGGGTGCTGCCGCGGCGGTTCTATTGTCATCTGTCGCGCGGGCTGGAGCCGGCGCTTTCGTCCGCGTACCGGCTGGATTCGCACGGGACGCATCTGAAGATGAGGCTCGTGCGGCCGGCGCTGACCGCGGCGACGGATACGGCGGGGGCAGTGCTGCTGAGCGACGGCGATCGGGAGGAGGTCGAGCGGCTTTACGCCGACAGCTATGCGGGTCATTGGTTTGAGCCGCAGATGCTGGCGACGCGGCTGTATTTCGGCGTGCGCGTTGACGGCCGGCTGGTGAGCGTAGCGGGCGTGCACGTTCATTCGGCCGGGCAGCGGGTGGCGGCCCTGGGGAACATCACGACGCACCCGGATTTTCGCGGGCATGGGCTAGCGCGAGTTGCAACGGCGGCCGTGTGCCAGGCGCTGGGTGAGACTACCGACGTTGTGGGGCTGAACGTGAAAGCGGATAATGGGGCGGCGATCCGCTGCTACGAAACTTTGGGGTTCGAAACAGTTGCGGAGTACGAGGAGTACATGGCGACGGCGCCTTAGCGGGCTGACTTTGTCGGCGGGAGGTGCCCGGCCTGGCTTGTGGCTGTGATGTTGTGGAGCTAATATACCGGTTCATTCTCGTCGCTGACGGCCTTATCGCGTGTGTGGACGCCGGCGGCGACCCAATCCGGAGGATCCAAATGAAACGCCTGGCTCATTCTCACCTGATGCCCGTCGCGGCGGCTTTGTTGCTGACGGCTACGCTGTTTGCCGCCGGCGCCGGTGCACAGGACAAGACCGAGGAACCCAACTACGTCAAGTTCTCGACCGAGCACTTCGACGTCGAACTGGACGCGTCGGCGGCTGAGTTCCGGCCATATATCGAGGCCTATCTCGAACTCGGCTACCGCATGTTTCAGAAGTACACCGAGGTTGATTACAACAAGATGATGGAGCCGGTGAAGGTCGACGAGGTGCACAAGCCGCGCTTCTTCTACCAGTTCCCAGTCAGCGACTTCATGTGGAGCAAGGGCTGGGGCGGCGGGCTGACCTACTGGAACAACTCGCAGATGAACGTGGCGCTGGTCCGCGAGCTGGCCGAAGAGAAGATGCGCGTCGATCAGCGCGGGCTGTCGGTCATGTGGCACGAGCTGGCCAACGGCTGGGCGAACGTCTATGTCAGCCACGACGGCAAGCCGACTAATCTGCCGGGGTGGATCGCCGCCGAGGGACACGCGGGCTTCCTGCGCAGCCACGCCATGATCGAGCTGGGGTATCCGAGCGGCCAGATCGCCGAGTACAAGTCGGCCGTCGAGGCGTTCGACAAGTACATGAAGGGCGAGTCGCACGATCCGGGCGGAGTGTGTCACGTGTTCGTCGAGACGCTGTGGCAGAAGTACGGCTGGGACGGTCTGCGGCCCGTCTACCGCGCATGCCAGGAAGAGGGTCTGCGTTGCCCCGAGGACGACGCGGCCAAGGCCAACGGCATGGTCGCCGAGGTCATCTCGCGCGCCGTCGGCGAGAACATCGTGCCGTTTCTTGAGAATTACAA
>JAFGRR010000229.1 GCA_016935035.1 Phycisphaerae bacterium
ACCTGCTCGACTACAGCGCCGCAGTCAGCGGCAGCCTCGGTGGCAGTGCCAGTGGCTCTATCGCCGCCCTGACCGCCCCCGCCACGCACGCACTGCCCGTGAACACCAGCACCGCCGGCAACAAGAGCGGCGGCGTCCTGCTGACAAGCACCAGCGAGGCGGTTGCGAATTCGCCACTCGCGCTCTCATGCAACGGCACCGTGATCCGCGCGGCTAACGCGTCCTTCGAGAGCGCCGACGACGTGCAAAGCTACACCGTCACCGCGTCAGCAGAGCCTGACAGCGGCCTGCTCCCGCTCAGTGTGCCGGTGTACAACCGTGGATACGATTCTGCTCAGGCTCTGCTCGACATCGACAACGTGACGACACCCGACGCGCCATTCGTCTTGGAAGGCGGCCTGACCACCGGAATCGGCGCGCAGCCGGCCACCCTGGACTTCAGCTTTGACACAGCCGGCATGTCCAGCGGCTCGTTCTCAACCTTGGTCGGCATCACCGTCAGCGACGAGGACATCCCCGGCGAGAGCAACACGCTCCTGACACTGACGCTCACCGTCAACATCGGCGGCAGTGTCGTCGGCGACATGAACTGCGACGGCGCCACTGATGTCTTCGACATCGACGCGTTTGTCCTGGCACTGACCGACCAGGTTGGTTACGAAATGGCCTATCCGGAGTGTGCCCGCGACCGCGCCGACGTGAACACCGACGGTCTCGTTGACGTCTTCGACATTGACGCGTTCGTCGACCTAATCAGCGGTCACTAGACCACCATGTGGCGTCAGGCCCCAGGGCCTGACGCTTTTTTTGTACATAAAAGCTCAGAGCGAAGACGTCAGGCGCGGAGGCCTGACGCCACACATGCGTTGGTTCGCACTGGACGGCTGCCGGACGATTAGTGGCAACAAAGGCTGGGGCGTTCACCGCTCCGCGCCTCGCAATACGGGTGATTGAGGCACACACGAAGACCGAACGAGGATGGATAAACTATGCACACCGGCCTACGGCAACTGTATGGCGTAAGCGCTTTGCTGATCGTGCTACTCATCGGCGCGGGAACCGCCACCGCCACCGCTGACTTCGTACAGCACGATCCCACCGGCACAGTCTACAACAACCCCGGCGTGACCATGCGTGCGCCGCTCGCCCCCGGCGCTACTGAGTCCGTCGCCGTCTGGGTACAGATCGGCTATTCCTTCTACTGGACCGATGTGGTCGTCTACTACACGACCGACGGCTCCACTCCGCAGGGCAGCTTCGGCACACCCAGCGGCACCACCAGCGTCGCCACCGGCGGCTGGTCGCACAACGAGCCGGCCTCACCCACTAACATCGACTGGTGCGTTGCGACTCTGCCGGGCTTTGCCGCCGGCACCACCGTCAAGTACAAGATCAGCACCTGGCACAGCGGCGGCGGCAACGAAGTCTTCGCCAACAACGCCGGCTGCTCCGACGGCACGTGTGACGATCCTGCCGCCCCACAAGCCGTCTTTGAGTACACCGGCGGCGGCGGCGGCGGCACGCTGCCCTGGCCCGGCAAGGGTGCACCCTACGTCGATCACGAAGTCGGCTATCCGCCCGTCTCCTTCTGGAAGGAAGAGGGCGTCGTCGGCAACAACTACATCAACGTCATGCTCGACCAGAACGGCACGATGTTCGACGTCTATTACCCCTCAGCCGGCTGCGTCCAGGGCATGGGCACACGCTGGGAGGGCTACTGGGGCAACGTCGACAGCTTCCCCAACTGGATCTACACCGGCGGCTACACCGACATCCGCGGCCAGATGAACCTCAATCAGGCCATGGGCGGCCTTCGCGTCGACGGCGTTACTTACTGGCTCAGCAACGAAAGTGGAGCCGGCTACACCAGCGTCCAGCAGGCATACATCGAAGACACCAACGTCGTCGCCGGCAACGCCACCCTGACCGCCAATGGCAATAACATCCTCGTTCAGCAATACGACTTCTGTCCCAAGGACATCACCTTCCCCAACGACCAGGGCAGCAACCCCAATCGCGGCATCTACGTCAAACGCTACCTGCTCACCAACAACGGCGCCGCTGCCAAGACCGTGCAGTTCTACTTCTACGGCGACTTCGCGCTCAACGGCGGTGACGGCTATGACACCATGGCCGCCGACGCCGCTCGCGGCACCATGTACGCCTACGACAACACCGCCCGCAACACATCGAGTTCCGGCGAATACAACCCCACGTCCTACAGCGACTATTCCAAGGACGTGTCGGTCTATCTCGCGGCCTCACTGAAGCTGCTCGACAGCGTCGGCGGCGCCAGCGGCACGCCCGCCACCGGATCCTGGCGCGAAAGCGGCTCGACCGATGACGGTCAGGGCTGGATCGGAATCGAGGTCGAACTGCCCGTCGGCATCACCAAGGAAATCGACATCGCCGTCATCGGCGGCTTCGACGAGTTCCCCAACGCCACCGGCACCTACGCCTACCAGATCGCCCCCGCCGTCGACTGGTTCCTGTCCAGCAGCATGGCCGCCATGCAAGGCACCACCGAGACCTATTGGTCCGACTGGCTCGACGAAGGCGTCACCATCGACACGCCCGACGATCAGTATGACGAGACTCTGAAGCGCGGTCTGCTCGCTACGGCATTGCACCTCGACGGCAAGAACGGCGGCATCATCGCCGGCATGCACAACGGTGCTTATCCGTTCATCTGGCCCCGCGATGCCGCCTGGGCCGCGATCACCCTGGCCCGCGCCGGCCACGACGCCGAGGCCCGCGAGATCTACCGCTTCCTGCGCGACGTCGCCTATCGCGATCCCGAAGGCTGGGGCCGCGACGGCTTCTGGAAGCAGAAGTACACCACTGACGGCTACACCGTGTGGGCGTCACCGCAGGTTGATGAAACCTCGTGCTATCCGTGGGGCGTGAAGTACGTATACGACGTAACCGGCGACCTCTCCTTCCTTGAGGACCACTACGACGAGGTCTACGAAGCGGCCCTCGCTTCGAGCCAGGACAGCACGTTCAGCTCGAATCTCTACTACGATGAGAACTACGACCTCGTCTATTCGATGAGCCTCTGGGAGGATAGCTGGGACCTGTTCATCTACTCGAACGCGTCGATCATCCGCGGCCTCGAAGATGCCGCCGACATCGCCAATATCCTCGATCAGCTCGCCTGCCCCGGCGGCCCCGGCACGTGCAACTACCACAACGACGCGGCCCTCTTCACTAGCCGCGCGACCGCCATCCGCGGCGGCGTTGACGCCCGCCTGGCATGGGACGGCGAGAACACCGATATCTCGCACCTCGGCATCACCTATCCGTTCGAGATCTACGAGCCCGGCAGCAGTCGCGTCGAGCACTGCGTCGACCGCATGAACGGCGTCGCAACCGATACTTATGGCAACACGCACCCGCTGATGAACTTCGGCGGCGAGTGGGACGGCCTCGTCAACCGCTATTGGAACGACACCTACTGGAACAACGCCGGCGCCCCCAACCCCAACGCCAGCCCCTGGTACCTCACCACGCTCTGGTACGGTGCCTATTACGCCATGCGCCAGGACTACAACCCCGGCACCGGCGACATCGACAATCACAAGTACCGCATGGACCTGCTGCTCGACCGCCTGGGCCCCATCGGCTTTGGTGCCGAGCAGATCGCACCGTCCAACAGCCTGCTCTATCCGGGCGAGACCGACTTCATCATGCAGGCCGCCTGGCCGAACGCGTGGGAGTCGATGTCCTTCCTGGTCGACAGCGCGATGCTCTTCCTCGATTACCAGCCCGACGCCCCCGACAATGTCCTGCGCGTCGAGCCCAAGCTACCCAGCGGCTGGGATACGATGACGTTCAACAACATCGCGCTAGGCGACCACCGCATCGACATCACGTGCGAGGCGGACGCCTCATCGGTCACGCACACGTTTGTCAACGTCACGGGCAACGCCCTCGACTTCGACACTTATCTACGCATGCCCACCGGGCAAACGCCGCAGAGCGTGACGCGCAACGGCACACCGATCGCCTATACCTACGACGCCGCCACCGACCGCGTGCACGTCACCGGCAGCATCGCGACCGGCACCGGCACTCCGACCGTCATCGTCGCCTCCGCCATTGGCGGCAGCATCGTCGGCGACCTCAACTGCGACGGCAGCGCCGATGTCTTCGACATCGACGCCTTCGTACTGGCGATCACAAACCCCACCGGCTATGCCGCGACGTATCCCGCGTGCGACATCAACCTCGCCGACTGCAACGGCGACCTGACCGTCGACGTCTTTGACATCGACGCCTTCGTCCAAATCGTAGTCGGCGGCAAGTAAAACAGAGCCCGAGCAGAAGCGAGCGGGCATATTCATGCGAATGCAGAATGAGCAGCACGTAAACGTGCCGTCGTCTTCCGTTTTCTGCATTCTGCATTCTTGATTCTGCATTCACTCAGGGCCCGAAGCGGAAGCGAGGGATGTATTCGCCCCCCCAAACCACGAGCCCGGCCACCAACGGCCGGGCTCTTTGCTTTCGCTCACACCCCGCCCACGTCTTGACGCCCTCCCCGGCGCATCTTCGTCTTCCCCTACGTCCCTTCGTCCCCATGTCCCTCCGTGCCTTCTTCCAACTTCGCCCGAAACTTCGCCGCCTCATCCTCGCGCCCCAGCATCTCATACAACCCGACCAGACGCTCAATCAGCTTCTGCGTCCGCCGATGCTTGTCGCCGATGGCCGCCGACAGCCGCTCGTACGCTGACAGCATGTACGGCTCGGCCTCCTCCGCGCGATCCAACGCGATCAGGCAGCGCCCGTACAGCGCCTCGACGATCGCCGGGAACCAGTGCTCGGGCATCGTCTGGCGCACGCGTTCCAACACCGGGTCCAGCAACATGAGCGCTTCGTCGGCCCGATCCTGCTTCAGCAGCGCCGTCGCCAGATCCACCTTCGACGTCAGCGTGTCGAGGTGCGTCTCGCCGTATTTCCGCAGCCGCTTCTCCAGCGCCTCGCGAAACAGCGGCTCGGCCTCGTCCGCCCGACCGATGCTGACCAGCACGTTGCCGTAGCCGCTGATCAGCCCGAGCAGGTCGTCATGCTCGGGATCAAGCTCGCGACGAAACGCCGGCAGCGCAGCCTTGTACAGCTCCGCCGCCTCCGCGTCGCGTCCTTCCAGTTGCAGCACGTAGGCCAGGTTGTTGCGCGTGTAGTTCGTGCTGATGTGATCCTCGCCCAGCACGCGCTGTTGACCATCGAGCACCTGCCGCAACACTGCCTCCGCCTCTGGCAGACGGCCCAGCCCGATCAGCACGCCGGCGCGATACCCCATCACAACCAGTGTCTCCGCGTGCTCGACGCCGTACATCCGCGTCAGCATCTCGACCGCCTCGCCATAAAACCGTTCGGCGGCCTCGGCATCGCCCTCGTCGGTTCGCAGCAGCGCCAGGTGGTCGAGCGTGTCGGCCGACCCGGGCGAATCTCCGCCCAACTCGCGCCAGATCACCAGCGCCTCGGTATACAGTCGATTGGCCTCTTCAAGGTCGCCGCGCTGATGATGCACCATCCCGAGCGAGTCCAGCGTCGCCGCGACGTCCGGATGCTGCTCCCCGAGATGCCGCCGTTGCAGCTCCAGCGCCTCACCGAGCATGGCTTCGGCTCCAGCGTAGTCACCCCGATCCTTCAGCACCATCCCGAGATTCGTCAGGATATTGCCCAGCCCGGGGTGCTCGTCGCCAAAAACCGCCCGATACATCGCCAGTGCTTCGCGCAGCAGCTTCTCGGCCTCTTCCGTATGCCCCTGCGCTTGCAGCACCGTCGCCAGGTTCTGAAGCGTCGTCGCCACATCCTTGTGCGGCTCGCCCAGCATCTTCCGCCGCAACGCCAGTGCCTCGCGCAACAGCGGCTCCGCCTCGTCCGGTCGATCGACGCTATAGAGAAACACGCCCAGGTTATTCAGGCTGGCCGCCAGTGCAATCGGCTCATCAAGCTTGCGCCAGATAGCCAGCGCGTCGCGATAAAACTGCTCCGCCGCCGCCACGTCGCCGCGATCGCGCAGCAAGACCGCCAGGTTGTTCATGCTGACGGCGACCGATTCATGCTCGTCGCCAAGCAGCTCACGCCGGATCTTCAGCGCCTCGCGATAGACCTCCTCGCTGCCATCCAGGTTGCCGCGCTCGTGCAGGACGCGTCCGAGCGCGTTGAGATTGGCGGCGACGTCCACGCCGCTCTCACCGGACAACTGCCGCGAAATCCGCAGCGCCTCGCGACACAACGGCTCGGC
>JAFGRR010000230.1 GCA_016935035.1 Phycisphaerae bacterium
GCACGCCTGAGAAGCGGGCAGACGGCGACGGCCAATTCGGAGATCGCGGTAGCCATTGCAAACATGGCGCCCAGGCCAGGGATGCATCAGGCACCGAACGGTGTTATCATTACGTTATCAGCGATCAGTCGGCGATACAGGACGATCACGCGCGGGCCGCGTGTGTCCGATGGGTGCAGCAATCAACACAGGCCATCTGACTCATCGCGGATCATGTCAATGTGTGAGACTCGTATGTGAATGCGCACGGCGTTTCGTTAAGGCCCGGTTGTAAGTTGGTGCGGGGCTCGCCAGGGCTCGTGGGCCGTGCGCGCCCGCAACCTGCGCTGACGAAGTCGCGACTAACCCGATGGAACATCCCGATTACGATGCGGGCCGCCAGTTCAGCATGGGGAGGTTGGCGATGAATCCAAGGCGTCAGTATGGAGTCGCTCTGGCTGGAGGGGCGGTATTGGTGTTGATTCTCGGCACCATGTACGCGCTGGCCAACACCTACGTGCTGCATCAGGTAGAGAGCCGCGTGCGTGACACGATGCTTGAGTGCCGCGCGTTTCACCAATACGTGCAGCGCGACATGCACGCTGCGTACTACAAGCTGATGGAGGACGGCCGCCTACCCCAGGGTTTCTACGCGCCGGAACTGCTCTCATCCTCATACATCACCCGCACTCTCCATCAGCACTACAACGAGGAGCGGCGAGAAGCCGGGCTGCCGGAAGTCCGCTACAAAATGGCGGCGATCGATCCGCGCAACTCCGTCAACGAGGCCGACGCCCGCGAGCGTGACCTGATCGCGTGGTTCAACGAGGACAAGACGCGCACAAGCTACCGCGAGGTTGTTGAGGAGAATGGCAAGAAGTACCTGCTCTATGCCCAGCCGTTTCTCGCAACTGAGCAACGGTGTCTCAAGTGTCACGGCGCGCCGGAGGACGCGCCGGAGGACCTGCGCCAAGCGTACGACTGGACTGGCGGCTGGAATCGCAGCGTCGGCGACATCGTGGCGGCCGAGGTGATTCGTTCGCCGCTGGAAGGTGAATTCGACGGGGCGACGGCGATGATCGCGGGGTCGGCTGTCATACTCGTGCTGGGACTCGTCTTGTTGGTCTTCAACAACCGGCTGCGCGCACTCGTCGCGCGCCGCACGCGGGATCTGGAGGAGAGAGACGAACGGCTCGAACACCTGAACTGCGTGCTGGCGGCCATCCGCGGCGTCGACCGTCTGATCACGCAGGAGACTGACCGCGACCGCCTGCTAAGCGAGGCTTGCCGCTCATTGGTCGAGGCACACGGGTTCCACCAGGTGTGCATCGTGCTGACCGAGGACGGCAAGCCGGTGGAGCCAATCTACCATGCGGGCTTTGCTGAGAGCTTCGAGCAGGTGGCCCAGCATTTGCTGGCTGGCCAACTGCCGCCGTGCATCCGGGTGACCAGCGACGGCGACGGCATCCATGTGTGGGAAGGCAATGTCGCCGATTGTGCCGGTTGTCCCGTGGCGCAGGCCGGCCGGGAGAGCTGCGTCGGAGTCGGGTTGCGGCTGGCACATGCCGATCGGGTTTTCGGCTGGCTGAGTGTGTCAATACCCAGCGAGTACGCCGAGGCCGACGAGGAACGCCAGCTTCTATCCCAGATGGCGTCCGACATCGGCTTTGCTCTATGGACCATCGCGAACGAGGAGCGGCGGCAATCGCTGGAACAACAGTACACTACCGTCCTGGCGACAACCACGGACGCCGTGATGGCCACCGATCTCGATGGGAACATCACACTGTTCAACCGTGGTGCGGAGCGGCTGCTCGAGTGCTCCGAAAAAGACGCGCTCGGCCAGCACGTGTCGCGTTTCTGTCCGGATGATCGGCGGGCCGAACAGGTCGAGATGCTGAAACGCGCGACCCAGACCGGCGCACTTCCCCCGACCGAGACCGAGCGTCTAACGGCCACGGGAAAACGCGTGCCGGTCGAGATCACTTTGAGCCAGCGCACCGACGACAAAGGGACCCCAGTCGGTTTCAGCGGCATCCTGCGCGACATCAGTGAGCGCCACCGGACGGAGGACGCACTGCGCAAAAGTGAGGCCAGATTGCGCAGCCTGGTCAGCGCGGCGCCGGTAGGCATCGGCCTGGTCGCCGATCGCACGTTCCTGGACGTTAACGATCGTGTTTGCCGGATAACCGGCTATTCAAGGGACGAGTTGATCGGCGCGAACAAGCGGTTCCTGTACCTGACCAACGAGGATTTTGAGTTCATCGCTCGCGAGATGGACCGACAGATCGCCGCGAGTGGCACGGGCACCGTGGAGACACGCTGGAAACGCAAGGACGGCAGCATCATCAACGTCATGCTCGGCATGACGCCGCTTGATCCACATGACCGGTCGGCCGGCATCACTGTCACCGTTCTGGACGTCACCGAGCGCGTGCACGCGGAGGAGGCGATCCGCGCGAGCGAGGGGCGTGTGCGGGCCAAGCTGGACGCCATCCTGGAGCCCGAGGGAGACATCGAGTCACTGGAACTGAGCGACATCTTTGATGCGCCGGCTGTTCAGTCGTTGATGGACGACTTTTACGCGCTCACTGGTTTCGCGGTGGCCGTGGTGGACGTGAATGGAAACGTCTTGCTGGCCCAGGGATGGCAGGACATCTGCACGGACTTCCACCGCGTGAATCCCGAGTCGTGCAGGAACTGCACCGAGAGTGATACGGTGTTGTGCGCCGGGGTAAAACCGGGCGAGTTCAAATTGTACCGCTGCAAGAACAACATGTGGGATATCGCGACTCCCATCATTCTCGGCGGGAGGCACATCGGTAACGTCTTCATGGGGCAGTTTTTGTTCGATGACGAGGAGGTGGATTACGACGTCTTCCGAGCCCAGGCACGACGCTACGGATACAACGAGGAAGAGTACATCGCGGCGCTGGATCGTGTGCCCCGCTGGAGTCGGACGGACATCGAGCGCGTGATGAGCTTCTACGCCGGGCTGGCCCAGTTGATATCGACGCTTGGATACAGAAACATCACGCTGGCAAGGACGTTATCCGAACGGACGCGCGCGGAAGAGGCCCTGCGCAGAAGTGAGGAGGGCCATCGGCTGTTTCTTGAGAACTTCGATGGCATCGCCTACCAGATAGCGCACACGGCATCGCAGCCTTTCTTCCTCTACGGCACGGTCGAGACAATAACGGGCTACCGCATTAGTGACTTCATGTCCGGACGTGTCACCTGGTCAGGTCTTGTTCATCCTGACGATCTTCCCGGCGTTGAGAAACAGAGCGAGTTGTTGCGCGATGTCCCGGGGCACGTTGCCGACACCGAGTACCGCATCGTGCACAAGGACGGACAGGTGCGGTGGGTACGAGACATCGCACGCGCCGTCCAGGCCACGGATAGCAAGAGGAGCTTAGTGCAGGGCGCCGTGTACGATGTCACGGAGCGCGTGCTGGCCGATGCCGCTCTCAAGGACAGTCAGGCGAAGCTGGTGCAGGCCCAACTCGTGGCGCGGATGGGGGACTTCACCTGGGATATCGCTTCCGGAGCCGTCGAGTGGTCCGACGGGCTGTGCGACCTGCTCGGGTACAACAAAAGCAACCTGACCAATTTGGAGATGGTCAATGCCCAGGTGCACCATCCGGATGACATTGCCCGCGTTACAAAGTGGCTTGAGGAGTCCATCGCATCAGGTGCCCCGGCGCTGGAGCCCAACGAATATCGCGTGATCCGCAGGGACGGCACGGTAATCGACATTCAGACCAACGGTCGCATCGAGTACGAGAATGGCAAGGCGGTACGGCTGTTCGGGACTTGTCAAGACATCACGGAGCGCAGGCATGCCGAAGCCGAGCGACGAGAGCATCTTCACTTTCTTGAGAGCCTCGACCAGATCAACCGCGTCATCCAACAAGAGGATGACGCGGACGAGATGCTCTGGGCTGCCCTGCGGGCGACGTACTCGATCTTTGACAGCGACAGAGTCTGGCTGCTCTACCCGTGCGATCCCGAGACCCCGTCGTTTCGGATCCCCATCGAGGTCACTCGCCCGGAGTACCCCGGAATCCACGGCGGGCAGGGCGAGTTCAAGATGCACGAAGAGGCGGAACTCGATTTCGCCGCGGCCCTGACAGCAAACGGCCCCGTGACCTTCGGACCGGACGGCGATTACGGCATACGCGAAAGGTCCGCGCCGGCAGTCTATGGCGCACAATCGCAGATTATCGTCGCTGTTTACCCGAAGATCGGCAAGCCATGGCTGTTTGGCATGCACCAATGCTCGCATCCGCGCACATGGACAAGGGAAGAACGCCGGCTCTTCGCGGAGATCGGGCGGCGCATTGGTGATGGCCTCTCCACACGTCTGATTTTCAGAGACCTGCGGGCAAGCGAGGAACGCATGGAGTTGGCGCTAGACGGCGCCGATCTGGGCACGTGGGATTGGAATGTGGTCACCGGCGAAGTCGTGTTCGACGAACGCTGGGCGAACATGCTGGGCTACGCGACGGCCGAGCTCACGCCGCACGCGGATACGTGGGAACGACTGGTTCATCCGGATGATCTGCCGGGAGTGATGCGGACACTGCATGCCCACCTGGCCAGTGAAACCGATCAGTACGAATCTCAGTACCGTCTTCATCACAAGTCAGGCGATTGGGTCTGGGTCCTTGACAAGGGCCGCGTGACCGAGCGTGACGTCAACGGTAAACCAATCCGTATGTGCGGCACGCATCTCGACGTCACGGAGCGTACTCGCGCCGAGCAAGCGGCCATGGAAAGCGGTGAGCGCCTGCGTCTGGCCATGCAGGCGGCCAACATGGGAACCTGGGAGTGGGACGTGGTGGCCGACCACCTGTACTGGTCGCCGGAAACGCTGGACATTTTCGGTGTGATCGCGGAGGACTTCGGCGGAACCTATGAGGCGTACCTCGAATTCGCCAAGCCGAATACTCGTGATGAGGTAGACCAGCGCATCCGGGGCTTTTTACGAACGGCCCACAGGTCCTCCATTATTCAGTACGAGCAGGAGATTCGCCGCCCTGACGACACGACGGCCTGGATCGAGGTGCGCGGGGCGGTGTTTATGGATCGGCATGGCAGGCCGGTTCGTATGACGGGCATATGCGCCGATATCACCGAACGCATGCGCGCCGATGAGGCTCTGCGCCTGTCACAGTTCAGTATTGACAGCCTGTCGGTCGCGGTATTCTGCATCGACGCGGATGCCCACATTGAGAGCGCCAACCGCCATGCCTGTCGCAGCCTCGGTTACACTGCCGAGGAACTGTGTCAGATGTCGGTCTTCGATATCGACGCCACGTTTGACCACCAGCGCTGGCGCGAGCACATAGAAGAGCTGGCGGTCAGCGGTTCAATCACGCTTGAATCTGTCGAGCGGCGCAAGGACGGCACGACCTTCCCGGTCGAAGTCACCGTCAACCAGAGCACGTTTCGCGGGCGGACATTCATGATCGCGATTGCGTCAGACATCACTGCGCGAAAGCGAGCTGAGGCCGAACGCCAAGAACTCGAGGCCCAGTTGCGGCAATCGCAGAAGCTCGAGGCGGTTGGCCAACTGGCCGGCGGCGTGGCGCACGACTTCAACAACCTGCTCACCGCCATTCTCGGCAACATCGAACTCAGCATAGATTCCGTGCGCGATGCCCTCGGGGCCGATCACGGCGCCGTCAAATCCATGGAGCAGATCGAGAAGGCCGCCCAGCGCGCGTCCACCCTGACTCGGCAACTGCTCACGTTCAGCCGTCGGGACGTCACGCAACCCAAAAACCTGGATCTCAACCAGATACTTGCCGACATGGACAAGATGCTACGCCGACTGATCACGGAGAACATCTCCCTCACGACAATCCTGGACCCGGATCTGAGATCGGTACGCGCGGACGCCGGTCAGCTCGAACAGGTGATTGTGAACCTCGTGGTCAACGCGGTCCAGGCGATGCCCGACGGTGGCCGGCTCTCGCTCGAAACCAGGAACGTGACTATCGACGAAGACTACGCGGCCAATCATGCCGAGGCACGCCTCGGGCCGAACGTGATGCTGGCGGTCAGCGACACCGGCCACGGCATGGACAAGGCCACCCTCGAACGCATCTTCGAGCCGTTCTTCACCACCAAGTCCGTCGATAAGGGCACCGGGCTCGGGCTCGCCACCGTGCACGGCATAGTCAAGCTCTCCGGCGGCCACATCATGGTGTACAGCGAGCCGCGACGCGGAACGACGTTCAAGGTCTATCTGCCAGCCGTCGATGCCGCACCTGACAGCCAACTCGCGACTCCCGTAACGGACACAACACCAACCGGCCGCGAGACCATCTTCCTGTGCGAGGATGATCGCCCGGTGCACGAGCTGATCGCCATGTCGCTCAGGTCTGGCGGCTACACGGTGATAGCAGCGGCCAATGGCCAGGAATGCATCAACGCGTTCAAGACGCACGACGGCCCGATTGACCTGTTGATCACCGACGTCATTATGCCGGACATGAACGGCCGCGCACTGTCGGAGAGCCTGCTGGCACTGTATCCCACACTGGCGGTCCTTTTCATCTCCGGCTACACGTCCGATGTCATCGCCCACCATGGCGTCTTGGAAGACGGCGTCGAGTTCTTGGAGAAACCCTTCACGCGCCACGGACTGCTCACAAAGGTCCGCGCCGTTCTGACGAAGCACCAATCCAAGACCGCACACCATTGACGGGGGGGGTGGCGTCCAAGACGTGCTTGGTATCCGGAGTGCGACATCATGCTCGCCGACTGCGATGGCGACGGAACCGTCAACGTCTTCGACATCGACACGTTCATCGCCGCCATCATCGGCAACTACCCCCCGTCACTCCCGACCTTGTGGATGCAACCGGTGACTAACAGTCCGCCGCCAAACGTCCTCTAGCGTCCGCCCCCCCGTGGCGGACGTCGGATGTCGAGACGTGTTCGGCGTTCTACGTCGGCCGCAGGGGGCCGACGCTATTTCTGCGGCGGACAGGAAAGCCACCGAGGGGACTCGAACCCTTAACCTGCGGTTTACAAAACCGCTGCTCTGCCAATTGAGCTACGGTGGCAAGCTGTCGCCTCACGATAACACACGCCGATGCCGGTGGCCAGAGCTGTGGGGGATGCCGGGCGTGCAGCCGCTCTGAAACGCGCGTCCCGGCAGAAGGACCCTATGCAGGCCGATGAGACCCACGGTTGACGAGTGTAGGGATGGTGGCGATACTCGGCGGCGGATTGGTCATCCGGCCGATTCGTCACGACCCTGAGTGGAGGGAGCACCTTGCTGGACGGGCTCCCCGCGGGACGGCTGCTGGATGTCACGATGGCCCCGGTTCGGCACGCCAGCCAGTGCCTGTACGACTTCACTGCGACACTCGCCGAGGGGAGCGCACCGCGAGTGGAAGAAGTGCCGTTCACCTGGCACCGCGGCGACATCCGGGGGGTCGCCTGATGGCGCGCGGGAATGGGGACGCTCGAAGTGCGCATTCTGCGCACTTGGTCTCTGGGCAACGATTGGCGGCCCAGGCCGAGGCGCTCTGCCGCCGGGTGGCCCCGGACGTGGCCACGGGGCCGTTCTACGTGGTTCTGCGCTCGGACCTGCCGCCGGAGTACCAGGGCGGCGACGGGGGCGCCCTGGCGCTAACGTCGCGGCACCTGGACCTGATGCTGCGGCCGACGCTCGAGCGCCAGCGCCGGTGGCGTGGCCGCGGGCCGGCGATCCTGCTCGACCCGGCCGAGATCGCCGCCGGCGCAGCGCGACGCCCGCGACCGACACGCACGCGGGTCTTTCTGCCGGTCGCCATGGGCGTGGTCCTGCACGAGCTTGCGCACATCATCGACGCCGGCCCACGCGACGACGCCGAGCCGGATCGTGACCTGGTCGAGTTCGGGCGGCTGATCCTCGCCGCGGACCTGACCGGAGCGGCACCGCCGACGAACGGGCCGGGCGCCGACGTGCCATGGCGCGGGCACGAGGCGCCGTTCATTCGCATTGCAATGCACCTGGCGTATCGCGCGCAGGCGTTCGGCGCCGACGTTCGCCCCGACGACGTCTTCCATGCCGCCGACTACGGGCTGTCGGCCACGCGGCATTATCACGCGGCACTGGGCGACGAACCCGAAGGCCGCGCGGGCGTCGACTTCGCCACGATCGTCACCGCCGCACCACCGGCTGCGTTCACCGATTTGTGGCGGTCCGACGTCGAACACTGGCACGCCGCCAATCCCCCGGACACGGATGTTCATCAGTCGCTCGCGCTGGGCGGGCGCTGAAGCTGTTCCCCATTTCATGAAAGGGACGTCATGTTGAAGGAGCTGTTGAGTGCGTTGGAGTCGCGCAAGCAGGGACGTGAAGGCGAATTCCAGAAGGTCGTCAAGCGCATCGCCGCGGGCGACACGGTCACGCCGGCCAGCGTCGAGAAGGTGCTGGCCGACAGCAGCAAGACGGCCGACGACCTGCGCGCCGCCGTCGAGCTGGCTACGCAACGCCGAGAGTGGCACGCGCGGCGGAAGGCGGCCGAGTCGCTCGAGATGGAGCGGGCATCGATCGAGAAGCAGATCGCGGC
>JAFGRR010000231.1 GCA_016935035.1 Phycisphaerae bacterium
GCATGCCGGTACTTGCGTGCCAGCAACCGCATCAGCGGAATGAGCGGCAGGAACAGCAGCAGGCCAAGCGGCCCCGCGATCAGCTCGGTGGGCGCCAGCTTTCCCGGGTGCGCCGCCGGGTTGAACGGGACTTCAGGCAGTGGGATGATCATCAGGGCAGAATCGTCACCGTTGACCGGTTTGGCTTGAGCAGCGTGTAGACGATGGCCACGTCCTGGTTGTGCATGCGGATGCAGCCCATCGAGACGGCCTTGCCGATGGACTCCGGCGCGATGGTTCCGTGAATACCGAAGCCTTCGTGCCCGACCGCCTCACCTTCGACACCTTCCAGTCCGATCCAGTGCTCGCCCAGCGGGTTCTCGGGATCGTCGGCGGCGATGATGCGCTTATTCGTCGCGGACGCGGGCGGATAGTACGTCGGATTAGCTAGCCGGTTCTTGACTTTCCAGACGCCCTCGGGCGTGCCCTGGTCGGCGCCCAGGCCGACGCGATAGCTGCGCACGTATAGTTCGCCGAGGTAGATGTCCATGCGGAAGTCCGACTTGTCGATCTTCACGTTGAACGGCCCGCGCGGCAGCTTGAGCTTCTGCCCGACACGCATCTTGCGGGCGTCCTGGATCCCGTTGATTTCCATCACGATTTCCGGCGGCACTTGGTATTCGGCGGCGATGTTCGTCGGGTTGTCGCCGCTCTGCACGACGTAGGTCGCGACCAGCGGGTCGTCGTCGATGATCTGGCGGGAGAAGATGGTCTGGTCCGCGAGTTTCGCGAGCAGTGTGCGGACCTCGTTCTGATCCGCCGGCGAGAGATCCTGCTTGAGCAGCGTGTTGAGTCGTGCGCGGGCGTCCAGTAGTTGGCCGGCGGCGATCAGCTTGCGGGCGGCCTCAACCGATGCGTTGCCCGCCGGTGCCACGCCGGCGCCCTGGGTGTTTTCGTTCTCCGTCAGCATTGCCACGGCGGGTGCATCGTCGGTGGGCGGAGTCTGAACGTCGGGCTTGTCAGCTTCGGCGCCGCGCGGCCAGAGCACTTCGTCATTGTGCTCGACCTTCTGTTCGGGCTCGGGTTGCGGTTCGGGTTCGCGTGATAGCGGCTTGGTTGGTTCGGTCGGGGGGGAGGTCTGAGCCTCGTGCTTGTTCTGCGTGACGCCTGTGCGCGTGTCCGTCGCCGCGGCTTCGTCGCCGGCGGTGGCCGACTTTGGAGAATGACCGCCCAGTCGCCAATAAGCCACACCGGCAGCGGCGATTACGACACACACGAGGATTGCTCCGGTCAGCGTGCTGATCCGTTGACGCCGCGGAGCCTGTACACGATTGTAAATCCGAGCCACCACAACACCTCCAGCCGCCTCCATGCGGCACGCGAGAATACACACGCCGCAAGATACACGCCCAGCCCCCAGACGGCCAGCCGTGCAGCCGATCAGAACGCCGGACGCAAGTCAGGTGCCGTTTTTGCGCTTGACGCCAGGCCCGCCACTTGCGTGGCGGGTTCTGATTGGCGTCCGCGCGACATGGAGCGCGCGACGCCGATCAGTTACCATGCCCAGCGCCAATTGCACGGAGGCTCGCACATGGGCGACGGCGCGCCCACAAACGGCTCATCCCCCCAGCGGCCATCGCCGTCAGAGAAACCCGTCTGCTCGCCCGCGTTCAACCGTTCACTCGACGGCTTCCGCGTCTATCAGAGCGTTGAGTGCGGGCTCTCGCTGAACACGCTGGTCAGCTACCGCCGCGACCTGGTCAAATTCGGCGATTTCCTGCGGCGGCGCGGTATCGACGATTGGAACCAGATCAACATCACGCTGATGCAAGACTATCTCGTCGAGCTGCACGGGCGCGGCTTTCGCGAGAGCACGGTCGCTCGACACGTTGTCGCATTGCGCATGTGGCTGCGCTGGCTATACCAGACCCGGCAGATCACGAAGGATCTCACGACGATGCTCGACTTGCCCAAGCGCGGCAAGCCGTTGCCGGCGACGCTTAATCTCGACCGTACCGCCGAGCTGATGACGTCACCGGATCTCGACGAGCCGTTCGCGCTGCGAGATCGGGCGATGCTGGAGCTGTTCTACGGCTGTGGCCTGCGTGTCAGCGAGCTCTGCGGCCTGAGCGAGAACAGCATCAACATGCAGGTCGGCTGCGTGCGCTGCATGGGCAAGGGCCGCCGCGAACGCGTCGTGCCGCTGGGTAGCAAGGCCCGCGATGCCGTCGAAGCCTACATCGAACACCTGCGGCCGAAACTGCTCGACAAAGCCCGGCAGACCGGCCAGCTCGACAAGCCACTGACGCCCAAGAACATCAAGACCATGCCCCTGTTCCTTACCCGCACCGGATCACGCATTGAGCGGACGGCGGTGTGGCGCATTGTCCGACGCGAGGCCAAGCGGTTGGGCATCCCCGGCAAGGTCAGCCCGCACACGCTGCGTCACAGCTTCGCGACCCACCTGCTGGAAGGCGGCGCCGACCTGCGCGTCGTGCAGGAGCTTCTCGGGCACGTAAGTGTATCTACGACAGAGATTTACACACACGTCCAAGTGAAGCGTCTGCGCGAACTCCACGACCGCTGCCACCCGCGCGGTGCCAAAGCCTGGGCCGAGCGCCACGAGCGCGAACGCGGCAAAGCGGAGTGATTTCAGGTGTGGCGACGCGACACGAACCTAAACCCGGCAAGGCTGCACGGGCTTTGGCGCGGCGAGCTAGGATGCCTCGAACGCGGCGCGGGCCAAGTGTTTTCGGCCGACCACGCCGATGGCGTCGCGCCTGCCAATGGGGTGCGGCGCTGCTAGCATGAGCGTGGTGAGTGGTTTGGCTCGGTGTGCTTTTGGTGTGTGGTGCCGACAGCCGAAATCCGCATGCCACACGTCATCCACGTGACGTGCCCGCGGATGCGCGCAGCCTCATTGCGATCACTGACGTATCGCAACATGACCGCGAGGCGCGAGCGACGGCGTCTCCATGAACAGAGTGGCCGGTCGATCAGACAAGCCTGGAGATGCTTCCAGCACGAGTCCTTGGCATCGAACCTCGATGGCCGCCGACTTCCTGGCTACGGTGCGGTTCCATCGAACACCTGCTGAAACTCGGCGAAATCTCCAAGGTCGACATCGTAGTCGTCATTGAAATCGAAGACGCCGAGGCAGAGTTCCTCGGTGAGTTCCGCTGGCACTGGGCTGTTGAATGGCCCGGCCATGCAATCCGCAAAGCCGGCGAAGTCGTCGGCATCCACGTCGCCATCGCCGTCGGCGTCGCCAGGGACCTCATCCTCGACTATGGCCGCTCCGCCGCCGAGCAGGCACACATCATCAATCTCGATGTTCGAGATGGGACCATCGACGCCGAGCAGTTCGAACAGCATGCTGACTTCGGCAAGATCGACGGCGTCGGTGATGTCGGTCATGGGGATCTCGACCACATGCCACGCGCCGTCGCGAACGAAGCCGTAGGGGTCGCTGCCGCTCGCGAACCTGATCCACTTCTGGCCGATGTCGTTGACGTTACCGCTGCGCATGCCGAGATAGAAGGTCGTGGATGAACTGGTCTTGAGCGCCAGGTGAAGCGTGCTTTCGGCGTAGCGGAACGCGGTGAGGTTGTACTTGGTATTCGGGGTAAACGCGGCACCGAACCAGTTCAGGCCGGCGGCCGAAGTGAAGGACAGGCAGCCGCTGCCTTCGTACGGATGCTCGTTCGCGGCGACCAGCGTATTTTCCCAAACGTACAACTCGCCATCGACGCCGAGCGTGTACTCACCGGCGGTTTTGTGCGTGGCGTCCTCCGTGAGGATCCCGAAGCTGCCGTGTTCAGGTGTCTGGCGCGGGACACTTGGTGACCAGTACACGTTGTCGATGGAGAACTCGAACGTCGATGCGGGCGCGTCGCCGGCGATCATGAACAGTTGGTTGATGGTGTTGAAATCCACGTTCAGGAAGGAGTTCAGGGGGATGACCACCTCGTGCCAGTTTCCGTCGCGCATTAGGCCGTGAGACTCCTCGCCACTGGCGAACTGCAACCAGCCTTCGCCGGCGGCGGAACTGGCGACACCGATCTTGAACGGGGCCGCGGAGAGCGTCTTCATATGGAAATGCAGATGACCATCGGAGTAATTCTGCATGTTGCGGTCGATGTGTGAAAACACGCCCATGCCGAACCAGGAGCCGGCGCTGGCGGCCATGTTCCACGCCTCGGCACCTTCGTACGGGGTTGTGGTTCCCGCGACCAGGTTGTTCCACAGGTACAGCGAAGCGTCAACCTCATATGCCACGTGGTTGCTGACGGGGGTCGTTTCCGTAAACACGCCGAAGTTGTCCGTCTCGGCGGTATCCTCTGCCAGGTACAGCTGAGTGTCACCGTTGTCATATAGACGGATATAGTCGACATACATTCTTCCAGGGAATGGTGCGGTGATCTGGGCCGGGTCCGTGATCTCCACAAAGTTCCATCCGCCGACCGCAAGATTGGCAATGATGTACATCGGCTGGTGGAATTCTTCCAGCGAGTTGGTCTCGACGTCACTGATGTCCATAGCCCAGAAGGTCACACCATCAAGCGATGTGCTGATGCTCGTCGGTGTCCACTCAAGCGCAAACAGATGGTAATCACTGTACAAGTCGGTCAGGTAGTTGACTGATCCGCCGTAGTCGGCCTGACTGCCCTGGTAATCCCAGAAAGCGTGTGCCCCGACGCGGCGGTTCACTACGCCGGCCAGATACGCATCGTGGCTGCCCACTTCCATGATGTCGAGTTCGCCGCAGGCCGGCCAAGGCATCTGGCCAATGTTGTTGCCCAGTAGCCAGAAGGCGGGCCAGAGGCCGTTATCGACGTCGGGCAGCTTTATGCGGGCTTCCAGGGTGCCGTATGTGAAGGCGAGGCGGCCATGTGTTACCAGGCGTGACGAAGTAAACTGCAGGTTGTTCAGGTAGCTTTCGCGGCGGGCCTCGATGACCAGATTGCCGCTGTCGATGTACGCGTTCTCCGGTCGGGCGGTGTGATATTGGAGTTCGCCGTTGCCGAAGCCGTGGGTGCCGACGTTGTATGTCCAGGTAGAGCGGTCGATACTCGGACCATCGAACTCATCGGACCATATAAGCGTCTGACCGCCGGCCAATGGGGTGCACAGGGCCAGGCCGGCGAGCATGGCTCCAACGTACAGTGTGTGATGGTATGTCATCTGAGGAATCCCTCATGCTCCCCTGATACAACGCCTCGCAAACCGAGCGTGGCTCCCAGTCTCGCATTGTAGTAAATGGCACACGGCGGCACAACGATCTCGCAAATCGGTGGTGTAGCCGTTCGAGAAAGTCGTTGTGACGCGAAACTGTTTCGTCGTGGCCTCGTCGGTGGACCGCACTCCGAGCCGCATGCCAATAACCGCAACTGTTTCAGTCACGGATTGAGAATGCTACATGCATCCTCACGGCTGTGGCCATGGGTGACACGGTCGTACAGTAGAGTAGAAGCCATTCCCAGCCCGGATCGTAGACCGAATTGTGGGGTAGCTCCTGGTCTGGATCTTGAAAGCAGCGATCACGCGTCAGCGTGGGTTCTCTCGCGGGCTGGTGAGGTGCCGGGCGTGGTGCCTCGCCAACGCGCTGGCTATCGTGGCTGCCCCATCCTGCACCGGCTGTGATATGTTAGAATGTCGTAATGAAAGCTGGTCACGGACTATCACGTGCGCGCTCGGGAGTCGTCGCGGTGTGGCGGATGATCGGCCCATGCGCGGCAACTCTGCTGATAGCCGGCACTGCCGCCGTACCGTCAGCGGGCGAGTGTGCGTGGTTCTACGACAGCCTGGATGATGCGGCGGCCATCGCCGGCAACGGGGGTGTTATCAGGTTCATCCGGCATTTCCGGGGAATGCGGCTCGGATCTTGAGGAAGAAGTACTCGTCGTCCCGATAGCCATACGCCATGCGTTTGA
>JAFGRR010000232.1 GCA_016935035.1 Phycisphaerae bacterium
CTTCGACTCGAGGTACTTGTCGGCGGCGATCTGCTCGGAGAGCTTGTGCTGCTCGACGCTGGACGAGTCGCCGCTGGCCTTGGCAGGCCCTTCGGCGTTGGTCTTGATTGAGTTATCGAGATTTTCGGCCACGTAGGTCTCCAACAGGCGACCGAACCATGGCCGCCTATTAGTCAATTACCCGGCCGAATGGCGATTTGACGGAGATACAAGGCGGTCAGCGAAGATTGTTCCGCATGTAGAACTTGAGGAGGGTAATTCCGGCTATGCGCTCGTCTCATACGTTGTGATGCGCCGCCCGCAATAGCGACATTCACGCCGACGGAGCAACCGACCACCCAACGCCCGGCGGGTGTAGAGCACGCGGAAATGCGCGCAGCCGCACTTGGGGCATTCGAGGCCGCGCTTCTGCTGGAGCGATGGTTTGTCAGTCGTCTGTGCCATCTACCCTCTGCTCCTTTGAATCTCTGACAAGCGCAGCCGCTGCCGCGCGGGAGCGGCTTTGGCTTCGGTGCCCGGCAACACCGCGCCCTGAATGCTGGCGGCGACGGCGCAGCCGACCAGACAGTCGAACCAGTGATTGTCCGGCCCGCCCGCCCGCAGCTTCCACTCATCCACCACGCGGCCTCGCGCTTGGGTTTGCACGCGATACTCGGCGGTGATGTGCTCGGCGATGAGCTGATGCTCAGCGGGCTTGCGGCCAAACAGCGACAGGCAACCCGGATCGCCCATCGCCACCGACAGGCGGGCGTGGATGAAGCTCTTCCAGTAGTTCGTGTCGATCAGTGCGTGCCGCACCTGGCGGCGTCCCTGCACGTTGGGAATACGCCAGTGGTGGCCGATCCGCTCGCCACGTTTCCGCTTGTATTCGCTGAACGGGATGCTCGACGCACCGACATAGCGCCCGTGGCTGGGCATGACGAGGCTGGCGTGGGCGCTCTGGCGGCAGAACTGATAGACCACGTCGGTGGACTGGCCCCAGTTGGCGTCGATCAGGCAGCGTTCGATTCGCAGTTCGGCCCCGTCGTCACGCCGCCAGCTTCGTGACAGGTAATTCTCGGTGAGTTTCTCCAGCCCGGCATAGATCGATCCTTCCAGGCCCGCACCCGGAACGGCTCGACCGAGTGTCTTCTGCGCTTCGCGCAACGTGAAATACGACCGCTGCTGATCGGGGTACGTTCCATAATCCAGCACGTAGCCGGTGAAGTCGTCCTCCCACGCGACCACGGCATGAAAGAGCATCTTGCCCTGCACGTCGATGAACATGGTCAGGTGGCTGGCCCCGATGGGCACGCTGCCGCGCGGGTGGCCGTTGGTCTTGGCGGCAATGGCCTCGGCGGAGAGTTGATCACCGTCGCCTTCGTCCTCCGGCAGCGGCTCGTTCTGATACTCCGCCCAGAACGCTCGCTCATCCTGCAGCCGCAGGTTCATCGCGTGCTGGATGGCCGACAGTTCATCCTCGTTGTGGCGCTGCGGCCAGGCGATGACTGCGCCTGCATCCATTTCGCCGCGATGCTTGCGATAGAACTCAGTGGCCTCATGGCCGTCGCCGTCATTGCGGAAGCTGTCGGAGCGAATCTGGGCGTAGGTCTCCCAGAGCTTCTCGTTGTCGGGGAAGGCGTAGACCAGCTTCGTGCGCTCGCCTTGCCAGGCCGGGTGCTTGTCGCGGTCGAGAATCTGATCGGCCATGTCGCCGGGCCGGATCACCGTGCAGGGCATGATGCCGGAGATCTTCTGTCCGGGTCCGGCCAGGTTCAGGATCGCGCCGTTGAGCGTCTCCATCCGGGCGCGGACCTGCTGATCGCTGCGCGCCGATTCGTCGGTCTGCGGATCATCGAGCACCACCAGCGACGGACGCAGCGCCCGACCGTCTGCCCGCTTGTATTTCATGCCGCGAATCCGGCTCTCGATGCCCGCCACGCGGATGATTGCGCCGGACGCTGCGCTGTCAGGGATGGTTGGCAGCACGATCTCGTCGGCCGTCCAGACGATGCGGGTGTGCTTGCCGTTGCAGAGCTGCCCCTTGGCCCGGTTGTGAATCCGCTCCAATGCGTGGATCGGGTAGACCGCCTCGGGGTAGTCCTCGAGCAGGTGCTCGTTGGTCTCGAACTCGACCTTGATGCTCTCGAGCATGTTGCGGGCGTGCCCGGCGTCCGAGCCGATCAGGCAGACGAACTCACGCGCACCGGTCAGCATCGCCCAGATGCAGGCCGTCTCGGCCAGCGTGGTCTTGCCGCTGCCGCGCGGCATGGCCATAGCGAAGAGCCCGCCTTTCATCACGGCCGTCTCGATCTTGGCGATGACCTTCAGATGATCATCCGACCACGGCAGGCAGAACGTCTCCGGGAAATACGTCTCGCAGAAGAACCGGAAATCCTCGCGCGCCCGCGCCTTGCGCTGCGGATCGACCACCTCGGGGATGTCGCCGATGTCCCGGCCGATGGCCGACAGCTCCGCGTTGCGAGCGCGAGCCGCCTCCTTCAACGCCTCGTAGTCGGCGGGTGGCTTCTCCGGCTCGGGGTTGTGGCGCAGCCATACCAGCCACGCCGCATAGCGCAGCAGGTCGACGTGCTTCTCGTC
>JAFGRR010000020.1 GCA_016935035.1 Phycisphaerae bacterium
AGGGGGGCGGGGCGCGAGGGGGGATCGCCGGGCGCATCGTGGTTGCGCGCGCTGCAATCGGCTGGCTAGACGTTCGGCTGTTCCATGCATGCCCCGTGGGTCGGTTGTCAGGCCGCCCTTATATGTCGCGGCGCAGGTGTTGTCGAGTAGCGGCCAGTCGGGGTTGGCGTTCGTTGCTGACGGCTTCAATCCTACTCTGAGGAAAACCGAAAAGGTTATAGAAGCGGACGTTGTCCATCCGCAGGGACCGTGCGCATGTTTTGCGCGGACCAAGCGTTCACGCGGCGCACGCCGACACTTGACGCATCCACGGAGCGACGTGTTTCAAGCACAGCGAAATCAGCCGACCACGATCGGCATCGACGCGCGGACCATGTTCGCGCCGCAGCCGCGCGGAACCGGGCGTAATCTCCGCGACGCGTTCGCGCTGATTCCCGGCCTGCGGCCCGAGTGGCAGTTTCTGCTCTACCACCGCACCAAGCCCGCGATCGACGCGGCGGAAGTGCTTGGCATGGCAGCGACCGCCAACGTGCGGCCGCGCTACATCGACATCCCGGGCGATCGCTTCGACCTGTGGTTACAGATGCGGCTGCCGCTGGCGGCGTGGCGCGATCGGGTCGATCTGCTGCACTTGCCCGCTAACGCGGCGCCGGCCCGCTGCTCCGTACCCTACGTTGTCACCGTGCATGATCTGATTCCATTGTGCGTTGCCGGCGAGCTTCCCGAGCGGGAGCAGCGGCGGTTCCAGCAGGGCGTCGAACGGGCTGTTCGCGGCGCGGCGCTGATTATCACGCCTTCCGAGGCGACACGCGCCGAATTGCTGGCGGATTACGACATTCCGGAAAACCGCATCGCGGTCATCCCCTGGGCGCCTGATCGCGAGATTGCCGCCGTCATCGGCGACGACAACCGCCGGGCACACGAGATCGAGCGCGTTCGATACGACTACGGCCTGCGGCGGCCGTGGCTGCTGAACTTCTCCGGCAACTCACGCCGCAAGAACGCGGAGGGTGTAATTGATGCCCTGGCGCGCTTGCCGGCCGAAGTCCGCGCCGGCGTGACCGTCTTGCTGGTGGGCTGCGAGCCGGAGACCTTCAGGGCGACGCTGATCGAGCGGGGGCGACGGCTGGGTGTCTCGGGCAACTTGCGGCTGACGGGCTTCGTCCCACATGAAGACCTGCCGGGGCTGCTGGCCGGGGCGGCCGGGCTGCTGATTCCAAGCCAATGCGAGGGATTCGGGCTTCCGATTCTCGATGCCTTCGCCGCCGACACGCCCGTACTGACATCGTCCTTGAGCAGTATGCCCGAAGTGGCCGGACCGGCGGCGCTGATGTGCGATCCATACTCGCCTTCGAGTATCGCCGACGGAATCACGAAACTGCTGGATGAGTCGATCGCGGAGCAGTTGCGCGAGGCCGGCCGCGCCCGAGTCCGGCAATACAAGTGGGAGCAGACGGCACGTCTCATGTGCGCGGCGTACGAACGCGCGCTCGACATGGTAAGCACGCGACGCGTCACGACTGACGAAACGCCGGAACTGGTTGGGGTGACGGAGGAGCGCGGCATATGAACCCATCGCGGTTGCCAATCTGGGGCGCCGGAGCCAGCGATTGGCTGAAGCTGGATTGCCGGCACTATCGCGGCGATCGCCCGTGTGTTCCTGGCATTCAGGGCGTGTGTCCGAGCGACTGCGAAGCCTACTCGCCCATGGGGTACCGCATACTCATCGTGAAACTGGCGGCGCTGGGCGACGTCATTCGAACCACGGCCGTGCTGCCCGCGCTTAAGGAACATTGGCCGCAAAGCCACATCACCTGGGTGACATATGACGACGGCGCGCGGATGCTCTGCAACCATCCGCGGATTGACCGCCTGATGACCTACTCCGCCGAAACGTGCTGCCAACTCGAGGTCGAACGCTTCGACTTGTGCCTGAGCCTCGACAAGGCAACGTCGGCGGCGGCGTTGGCCATGCGCGTCGACGCCACGGAACGCCGGGGTTTTGGGCTTAGCCGTCACGGAACGATCTACCCGCTCAATCCCGAGTGCGTGGACGCATTTCTGCTGGGGCTTGACGACCAGCGCAAGTTCCAGATGAACACCAAGAGCCATCAGCAGTTGATGTTCGACTCGATCGGGTTGCCGTACTCGGGCGAACGCTACCGACTCGCACCCTCCGAAGCGGCGCGCGAGCGGGCTCGCTTGGTCTGGGAACGCCACGGCATTCGGGACGGCGTGACGGTCGTCGGTCTGAATACCGGCGCCGGCGACATGTTCGCCAACAAGACATGGCCGCCGCGGCGCTTCGCCGAACTGGCCCGCGCGATAACGCGCGACAAGCCATGGCGTGTGGCGCTCTTCGGCGGGCCTGGCGAACGACAGCGCAACCGCGAAATTTCCGCCGTCTGCCCGATGGTCGTGGATCTCGGTGGCGACCACGACGAACAGACCTTCGCGGCACTAGTGAGCCGGGCCGACGTGATGGTCACCGGCGACACGATGGCTATGCACGTGGCGATCGCCGCCGACGTGCCGTGCGTCGTGCTCTTTGGTCCGACCTGCTCGCGCGAGATCGACCTGTTCGGCCACGGCGAGAAGATCGTGACGTCAGTGGATTGCGCGCCGTGCTACCGTCGCACTTGCGACCGCCGTCCGACCTGCATGGATGACCTTGACCTGGAGCGCGTCCTGGCGGCGGTGCAGCGCTGGGTGACGCCGCGTCCTATCCGCAAGACGCTCGATAGCGCACTAATCGGGGAGACGACATGACACTGGGTCCGGGACGGGTATTGCGCGTGCTGGTGGCGGCGCTTAACGAGCCGTGGCCGCTCGATCATGGGGGCAACTTGCGCCTGCACAACTTACTGTCGCATTTGGGCGATCGTGCGCGGGTCACGTTGCTGCTGCCGCGTGCACCGCGATTCGCCGCCCAGTTGCCGCGCAACGTCGCGGTTGAGACCGTCTCGGACCACGAAGCCTCCGGTGTGCCCGCACGCGTGGTGGCCGACCGCACGCCATCGGGGTACCTCGCCCGGCGACACTTTGGATTCAATGCTGACATGGGACGCTGGCTCTGGCGCAACGCACGTCCGGCCCGTTTTGACGTCGTGCTGCTCAGCGGAGCGTCGATCGGCGTGTATGCGCCGGTGATCAGAATTCCCGTTGTCTGGGACATTGTCGACGAACTGACCATGGCCGTGACGCGCGAGGCCCAGTACACGGGCTGGCACGCCTGGCCCGCCGCGTTGCGCCGTGCCGCGCTCTATGCACTCGTCGAACGACACATCGCACGCCGCTCCACCGCCACGATCGCCGCCTCAACTGTCGACGCCAGTCAACTGCGGCTCTGGAGCGGGGCGGCCCACGTTGCGACGATATCGAACGGCGTCGACCTCGACTATTTCCGCCCGACGGGAGACACGCCACAGCCGGAAACGGTCGTCTTTGTCGGATCGCTGGACTTCGCGCCGAACATCGACGCCATGACCCACTTTGCGACACGCATCTGGCCGCGCGTCGCGTCGCGGACACCCCGCAGGAGATTGCTGATCGTGGGGAGGCGACCGACGGCCGCGATTCACAAGCTGGAACAGTTGCCGGGCGTGACGGTCGTGTCCGACGTGCCGGACGTCCGGCCTTACTACGCCGGTGCGTCCGTGGTCATCGTGCCGACACGCATGGGTGGCGGCGTCAAGAACAAGATACTCGAGGCCTGTGCCATGGAACGGCCGGTGATTGCCAGCCCGCGCGCGGCTGGCGGTCTGACGGCGCGGCATGGACGCGATCTCCTGTGTGCCAGGACGCCGGACGAGTGGGAAACACACGTGCACCGCCTGCTGGCTCACCCGGCGCACGCCCAACGGATTGCGCGGAACGGGCACGCGTGGGTGTGCCGCGCTCATCGCTGGGCCACGATGGGAGAACGTCTCCTGGATGTGTTGGCCATGGCGGCCGGAACCACGTTCGACTGCGTCGCATCACCCTTGGGTGTTGCTCGGCGTGAAGCCACGGGCGGCGTGACCCCAACCGACGGCGAGGCATTCGACCTGGTGATTGAAACGCCCGCGCGCGCACGCCGCGCCGCGGGTGCCGTACAGATGATCGGTGCAGAAGATCGAATGTGCTTGTGAGGCAGGCGCCAACGCGATGGCATTGACCGCGATAGCATTCTGGATCACATATTGCGTCGGGCTGGTGGGCGCGCTCGTGTACCCGCTGGCGGGCGTGCTTCTGTACATACTGGTATACCATCTGAATCCGGAGACCCAGTGGTGGGGCGACAGCGTGCGGGCCACCGGCCTGCGCATGTCGATGACGGTTGCCGTCGCGACCATCATTGGCATCATACTCAAACGTCCGCAACTGGGCCGGGGCGGCCGGCAGTTCACGTCGATCATGGCCCTGGCCGTGTTTCTGGTCCTGTTGGCGTGGACCAGCTTCGCCTGGGGCGACGGTCCAAACGAGCGCGGTCTCTACCAGGCCGAGAAGTTCGGCAAGGTGCTCATTTTCGTACTGCTGATGATCCGCTGCGTCAGCCGGCCCGAGCACTACCACCTTCTGATCGCCACATGGCTGCTGGGAGTGCTGTACATCGGCTACGAGGCCTTCGGGCAGGTCGGCGTATCGCTGGACGGACGCCTGACCCAGGGTTTGGGGGGGCCTGACTTCAACGACTCGGGCAGCTTGGCGTTGCACTTGCTCGTGTCGCTGCCGTTCATCGGCGCCATGTTCTTCATGGAACGCAGTTGGTGGACGCGCGGCATCCTGCTGGCCATCGGCGCGCTGGCCGTGAACACCATCGTCCTCACCCGCACACGCAGCGCGATGGTCGGTATCGCCGCCATCTGCTTCGTCGGCATTCTCTCACTGCCGCGCGGCTATCGCATGAAGGGCTTCCTGGCCGTTGTGGTCGGGCTCGTGCTCTCGGTACAACTCACCGACCCCGGTTGGTGGCGGCGCATGCGCACGATTTCCGAATACACTGCCGACGTGTCGGCGATGCGGCGATTCGACTATTGGTATGCCGCGCTGGAGATGGTCCGCGACCAGCCGTTGGGTGTCGGGTTCGGCAACTTCGAGCAGGCGGTCCAACGCTACGTGCCGCACCTGAACATCCCGCGCTGCGCCCACAACACGTATCTGGAGATCATGGCCGAGCTCGGTTTCCTGGGGCTGGGGCTGTTAGTCATCATCTTCACCGTCACCATGCACACGGTCAACCGGCTTCGCAAACGGGCCAGGTACTTCGAGTCACGCCGCGACATCATCATCGGCGGACGCTGGCGGACACGCTTCGATCTGGCCTGGCATGCGATGGCGCTGCGGTGCAGTCTGGCGGGCTACTTCGTGTGCGCGATATTCGACTCGCGCGTTGTCGCGGAAGACTTGTGGATTCTGATCGGTTTCGCGTGCTGTCTCGCGAACATCACAGCGCATATGCTCAACACGGCGGATGACCAGGACGAACTCGCGGAAGCCGCCGAGCCCGAGCCGCATAGTTATATGCACGGCCGGCCGAGCCTGGGGCACTGCCGCACGCCGCACACGACCTGAACTGCCTACTACGCCATAACTCCCAGGCCGCGCAGGTAGCCGAGTGACTCAGCGATGCGGTCGCAGATCAGCCGCTCGCTCTTCTTCTCGCCCTCGATGCCCTCGATTTCCATCGTGAACGGGCCGGTGAAGTCCACGCTGTCCAGCAATTCGAAGGTCCGCCGAAAATCAACGACGCCCCGCCCTAAGGCCGGGAAGTTCCACGTGTGATAGCCGCCGTTAGTGTCCTTGAGATGCACGGCACCGACGCACTTCAGCACCTTGCGCAGCTCC
>JAFGRR010000233.1 GCA_016935035.1 Phycisphaerae bacterium
GCCGCCTTTGCCTGAGCGGCCGCCCTTGTGGCCGGCGGCTTCGGCGGTCGTCGTGCTGTGGTCGATGACCCAGATCTCGTTGAACTGGAGCACGCTGACGAGAATCTGGTCGAGCTGGGGGTTGTAGTCGATGGAGTTGGTGTGGTTCCAATCGGCGCCGCCCGCCATTCCTGGTCCGCCGCCCATTCCGCCCGGACCACCGGCCATTCCGCCTGGACCACCGACCATGCCCGGACCGCCGCTCTGATTGGTGTCCTCTTCCTCCTCCTCTTCGTCCTCGTCATCGCCGCCTATATAACCCAGCGAACGCAGTTTGCGAAGTTCGGCGGGCGTTTCACGCGGGGCAGCGTGGCCGGGGTTGATATTCACCAGTTCGGGATGGTCGGCAACCACGCCGTGGTTGGCCTTGCTTGCGTCGATGTCCTGGATCAGGTGGTCCCAGAGGTGCCACTCCCAGACGATCGTGCCGCCCTCGGGCCGCTCGGGCTTGACCTCGACGATATGGTCGGGCCAGAGGCCGATGTCGGTGAGGTTTCTTGGATCACGGCCGGCGGCGACGGCTTCCTCACGTGTTTTCCTCTCCCACGCCAGGATGAGCACATTGCCATTGGGCAGGGGCTCGATGTCATGGTGCTGACAGACGCGCTTGTCCGAGTACTTGTAGGACCAGACCAGGTTGCCGTCCCAGTCGAACTCCTCAACACCTCCGCCGGTACCACCGCCGCCGAAGCTCTGGTTGCCGCGCACATTGGCGGTCCGCAGCAGGTGTCCGTTGTCGAGCAGGTAGACGGACTGGCCCGGGGCATACTCGCTTTCCCACGTGTGAACGACGTTGCCCTGAATGTCTATCAGGTAGGTGGTCTTGCTCATCATTGGCGCGAGGAGCGTATGTCCGTCGCACGTGCCGGGCTTATGCTCGGTTACGCCGGCCTCTCGTGGGGCTAACTGGGCGAAAGCGATGATCCCAGCCAATCCCGTGAACCCCACAAAGCCGAGCCCCAGACTAATCGTGCGTCTACTCATGCTGATTCCTCATGTGGTTGTGGCGCCAGGTCTGGAAGTCCGGCCCGCGGGCCGGGACGACGCCTGAACGCCCCTGTGCCGCGCAGCGGCCGCGCGGCATGAACTCATAACAGACTAAACGCACAACTAGCCAGATTGTCGAAATAACGGCTGGATATCCGTGTGATGATTTGTAAAGGGCTCAACCTGGGGCGGCCCGCCCGGGGCGACCGGGCGGTGGCGTCCGGTAGGGCGGCCCCAGTCGCCTTCCGCCAGACACGCCCGTACTGATGTACCTGCCGGCCGAGTATCGCGTTGCGGGCCTGGCTGCTAAACTCAGCGGCTGGCATATTGCACATACACCTGTGGAGAGCGGACGTGATCGCTCAATTGGAGCAGTTGTTCGAGGCTGAATGGAGTGACCTCCTGCGTTTGGTGTCGGCGGTGCTTGCGGGAGCGTGCATCGGCTTTGAACGCGAGCTGTACGACAAACCAGCCGGGCTGCGGACAAACATCCTGATCTGCCTGGGGGCAGCCCTGTTCACGCTGCTTTCACTGCGTTTCGCCGAGTCAGCGGGCATGGGCGATCACACACGCATAGCCGCCCAGATCGTCACGGGCGTCGGTTTTCTCGGCGCGGGCGTCATTATGCAGGCGCGCGGCCGCGTGCTAGGGCTGACGACCGCCGCCACAATATGGGTCGACGCCAGCGTTGGCATGGCGTTCGGGGCCGGGCAGTACGTGATCGGGATCGTCGGGACGTTGATGATCGTCGGCGTACTGTTCGGGCTGTCGTATGTCGAGCGAATGATCCGCCACTGGCGTGTGTCGGCGAAGTTCGAGATTGAGCTTGATCCGAGCAGCGATGGTGGCAAGGCCGTCGAGAAGCTCATTCGCAATTTCGGCCTGTACTGTGAGAAGTGGCGGCTGATTCGCGAGGATGACAAGTGCCTCGGCAAGCTCAAGGTCACCGGCCCGCCCAGGACGATCGATGTCTTTCAGCGGGCATTGATGGGCGACCCCGGCGTAATATCGGTTACGCGACGGTGGGAAAGCCCAGCCGTGCCGTGAACGCACTGCCCAGAACATCGGCGGCATGGGCAGGTCCCAGACCTGCCCGCGCAGACACGGGTAACCCCGCCTTCGGTGGGCCTGCCCATGGCACCAGGCTCGATCCGCGCATGGTATCCGGCTCGGCTACATCGGTGTCCTGCGTGAGGCGTCGGCGAATGTGCGCGTGAGGGCGGTCGCGCTGGCCAGGCGTCCGAGGTACTCGGCCCGCGGAATCTCGACTGCGCCAAAGCGCTTGAGATGCGGCGTCATCCATTGCGTGTCGAGCAGCACGAAGCCGCGTTCGACCAGTCGGTCGCGCAATGCGACCAGCGCGACCTTGGATGCGTCGGTGGCGCGATGGAACATCGACTCGCCGAAGAAGGCTCCGCCGACGCTCACGCCGTAGAGCCCGCCGACGAGCTTGCCATCTCGCCAGGTTTCGACGCTATGGGCGTGGCCCATGTGGTGCAGTTCGGCGTACAGCCGGCGTATGTCGTCGGAGATCCAGGTGCCCTCGGCGCGCTGAGCGCAGTTGCGGATGACCTGCTCAAACGCCTGGTTGACGCGGATGTCGAACGGTGCCCTGTTCAGAACCGTGCGCAGCGAATGTGGTACGTGAAAGCGATCGAGCTCGAAGATGCAGCGCGGATCCGGGCTGAACCAGTAGATTTCGCCATCGTCGTCGGCCATGGGAAAGATGCCGATGCGATAGCCTTCGAGCACGAGTTCGGCTGTGAGCTGCTCAGTCATGGGCCGTGGCAATCCCGGGGGTCAAACACGGGGTAAGTCTAACCGGGAACACGCGCCAGGGTGGCACTGACCCCGTCAACACTTTAAGCTGCACGTTTCGGCTGTGTCCAGGAATCGGGGGCGGCGGAACAGAATGGCCACATCGAGCAACAGCAGCACGGTGAAAGGTGGCGTATCGGACAGTCGGCCCGCATGGCGGCAGTGGTTCGACGAACAACGCACCGCCGTCGATCGTAGTATCCAGCAGCACGTTCAGAAACTGAGGGCGGCGGACGTAGGCCATAGCCGCCTACTTGAAGCGGTTACATATTCTCTGGTTCAGGGCGGCAAGCGTGTACGTCCGATACTGGTACGCGAGAGCTGTGTCGTCTGTCGTTCGGAGCCCAAGCAGGCCACGCTGGCGGCACTGGCCGTCGAGTGCATCCACACGTTCTCGCTGATTCACGACGACCTGCCGGCGATGGACGACGATGACCTGCGCCGCGGCGTTCCGACCAGCCACAAGGTCTTCGGCGAGGCGATCGCCATTCTGGCTGGCGACTGGCTCGTGGCGCACGCGTTCGCATTGCTGGCTGACCCGGAAATTTCGCCGGCGCGATCGGCGGCGCTGACGCGGACATTGGCTGGCGGAAGCCTCGGCATGGTCGAGGGGCAGGGCGCTGACATTGAGAGCGAGGGCAAACCGCCCGCCGCGCCACTCGTGGAGTTCATTCACTTGCACAAGACCGCCCGGCTGATTGAGACCTGCTGTCGGATGGGGGCAATCTGTGCCGGTGCGGACGAAGCGGCCGTGAGCGCGTTGGGCGACTACGGCCGGCATCTCGGCCTGGCATTCCAGATTACGGACGATCTGCTCGACCGCACGGCGACCACCGCGGCGATGGGCAAACGCACCGGCAAGGACGCCGATGTCTCGAAGCAAACGTACCCCGCCGTCTTCGGCATCGAACAGAGCCGAGCACAGGCACGACAAGAGGTGGAGGCGGCCGCCGCCGCACTGGAATCCTTCGGTGAGCGCGGCCAGCATCTCCAGAGTCTCGCGCGCTTCGTTTTGGAGCGTGATCATTAGCACAGTCAGTCGCGGGGGCGTTGGAACAAGAGCATGAGTAGCGTGCTGAGCACCATCCAATCACCCGCCGACTTACGACCCCTGACGGTCGAGCAGC
>JAFGRR010000234.1 GCA_016935035.1 Phycisphaerae bacterium
AACAACACTGACCATCGACCCCGTGACGCGGATCGAGGGCCACCTCGAAATCCAGGTCACCGTGGACACCGTCGAAAGCGTGCAGCAGGTCGTCGACGCCCGCAGCGCCGGCACGATGTTCCGCGGCTTCGAGATCATCCTGCTCGGACGCGATCCGCGCGACGCCGCCCAACTCACACAGCGTATCTGCGGCGTCTGTCCGGTATCGCATGCCATGGCTTCGACACTGAACCTCGACAACGCCTTCGGCGTCAGCCCACCCGACAACGGCCGTATCCTGCGCAACCTGATCCTGGGCGCCAACTTCATCCAGTCGCACCTGCTGCACTTTTATCACCTCTCGGTGCTGGACTACGTCAATACGACCGGCCTGCTGGATGCCTCGCCCTGGACGCCTCGCTACACGACGGCGGACATGATCACCGGCTCGGCCGCCGGCAATCTCGTCAGTCACTACGTCGCCGCCCTGGAAATGCGCCGCAAGGCCCACCAGATGGGCGCACTCTTCGGCGGAAAGCTGCCGTGCACCGGTTCGTTCGTGGTCGGCGGCATAACCGAGGTGGTCACCGCCGAACGCGTAACTGAGTTCAGAGGCCTCCTGACAACGCTGCGCAACTTCATCGACAACATCTATCTCGCCGACGCCAACGCTCTGGCCGCGGCGTTCCCGAATTACTATGCACTCGGCCGGGGTTACGGCAACCTGCTCGCGTTCGGCGTCTTTGACCTGGATGGCAGCGGCGGAAACAGGTTGTTCGGCCCCGGCCGGTACACCGACGGCAACGCCGTCAGCATGGACCCGGCCCAAATCACCGAGGACGTCAAGTACGCCTGGTACACCGCCGCCAGCGGCGACAAGCACCCGTCGGCCGGCATCACCGAGCCCGACGCCGACAAACCTAATGCGTACTCGTGGATGAAGGCCCCGCACTACGCGAACAAACCACACGAACTCGGACCGCTGGCGCGCATGTGGATCAACGGCGAGTACACGAACGGCATTTCGGCGCTCGACCGCATCATGGCTCGTGGCCTCGAGACCAAGAAGATCGCCGACGCCATGGACGGCTGGCTCGACCAGTTGGTGCCAGCCAACCCCGTCTATCAGACAAGTGCGATCCCGGTACAGGCTACCGGCGTCGGTCTGACCGAAGCCCCGCGTGGCGCTCTCGGACACTGGATGGACATCGAGAATTCGGTAATCAGCCGCTACCAGGTTGTGACGCCGACAAACTGGAACGCCGCCCCGCGTAATGACGACGATATGCTCGGCCCGATCGAATCCGCCCTGATTGGTGTGCCGGTTGCGGACATCAGCCAACCCGTCGAGGTCTTACGCGTGGTGCATACGTTCGATCCGTGCCTGGCGTGTGCGGTGCACATGGTTCGGCCAAACGACCGCCGGGACGGAGTCAGGGTGTTGATTCAGCCCGGTGTCGGCTAGCGGCCGGCACAAATGCTGTGGAGAAATAACGCAGTGTTGCAGGAGAGCCAACAACCCGTAGCGGCGCCGGCCGCGTACCCGACACTCGTGTTGGGACTCGGCAACATCCTCATGCGCGACGAGGGCATCGGCGTCCGCGTGATCGAGGCCTTGCAGGGGCGTCAGTTGCCACCCGGCGTCGAGCTCTTCGATGGTGCCACCGCCGGCCCGGACCTGCTCGATGTCCTCGCCGGTCGCCGGCAGGTCATCGTTATAGATGCCCTCGATGGTGACTATGAGCCAGGCACGGTGCTGCTGCTGAACGCCTCCGACCTGGCCGCCCAACCGCGCCAGTGTGTCTCGCTGCACGAGATTGGATTGTTCGAAACACTGGCCATGACGCGTATGTTGGGAGAGTCACCGCGCGGCGTGGTCATCATCGGCGTAAAACCGTTCGACGTCAGTTGCGGCCTGGCGCTGTCACCAGGCCTGACCCACTTGCTGCCGAGGATTATCGACGTGGTGTTGGCCGAACTGGCACAACGGGCCGCGAGCTAGAAAGGTCTTGGTAATGAACCGTCTCCCCATTCTGCTGATCGCGACTGCCATCGGGCTGTTCCTTGGCCAGACCGCACTAGCCGAGCCGGCGTGGGGCTCCAACTGTCTGGCGTGCCACAACCAGGTGCTGGATGGCGTGCTGTTTGTTGTCGGCGAGGACACGCAGGCGGACCCCGATGAAAGCGCGACCGGCGCGACGGACCGCGGCGTATTGCAGGTCTTCAGCGCGATACGCGGCGAGACGAAGAGTCTACAGGCGGGGCTCGCCGGGCTCAGCCTCGGCAACACCTATGCCGTCGAGTTGAAGCGGTTCCGGTTTCCAGGCGTCGAGGCGGGTGGTCAATTGACATACGCGGCCGACTGCGAATGGCCCGAGTGGGGCGAGTCCGCCGGCTATTACACCGACCCGTTCATCCGCTATACATGGGACAGCGGCCCGGCCGTGTTCGATTATGAGATCGGCATTGAGTCCGACGCCGCGTTCGACTATTACGATGTCGTGTATGCAGTGGCGGGAAAGCTGGCGGGCAGCGGAGAGTTGTTTTACGCCGAACAACACTTCTACGTGCAGGTGATGCCGCTCTATGGCGACACCAACTGCGACGGCAGCGTTGACGTATTTGACATTGACAGCTTCGTCATGGCGATCACGGCCCCGAGCACCTACGCGCAGACCTATTGCGATGGTGACAATACACAGGCTGACGTGAACGGCGATGGTCTGGTTGACATCTTCGACATCGACCCGTTTGTGGAAGCGCTGACAGGCGGGTGATGATGACGTGGCGGTCAGTTGTTTGTGGACGGTACTTTTCAAAGACAATGGCGTGCCCACCGTGGGCCGCCGCGACATGGTTCGGCCCAGGGACAAACGGCCTCTGTAAAACGGGAGATTACTAACCATGCACGAGCGAATTGTGATCAGGAAACGACTCTGGCTGCTGCCAGCCTTGACAATGCTGGCGCTCGGCCTGCTGCCCGCCCAGGCGGCAAACCGCGTGGTATTGGCCGAGGAATTCACGAGCACGGGCTGAGGCTACTGCTCATACGCCGGTCAGGCGTTAGACATGCTCCTCGATCAATACCAGCGCGATCTCGCACTCATCGAAATCCACATTGGCGACAGCTATGCCACGGCTTGGGGGAACGCCCGACGCACCTTCTACGCCAGTGGCGGCACGGGGACGCCAAACTGCTGGTTCGACGGCATATCCCAGGCCTACGGGGCCTACACCGACGTGAACCAGATGTACAACTGGTACAACAGCCTCTTCAAAGCCCGCGACGGCATAGCCGCCGACATGACCATTCAACCATTCGCCGAGAGCCTCGGCAGCAACATGTATAGAGTCTCGGCCCGTGTGTGCATGGAGGCCGGCGCTCCGACGCGGACCATGCGCTTCCACATGGCCCAGGTGTTGAACAACTGGCCTTTGTCGCCCAGCTACTCCCGCAACACCTTCAAGCAGGCAGCCGCCTACGACCTCATTACACTGTCCGCCGGTGAATGCACGGTCGTGGAGAACGTCTTCACACTTGACGCCGACAGCGCTGCGAACCCGGATGACGTCAAGTTCATCATGTGGGCACAGGCCAACAACGCCACCGGACCGGCCGTCGTTTACCAGGCCGGGCAGATGTTCTGGCCGTTCCCCGAGGACTGCAACGATAACAACATCCCCGACCCCGACGACATCGCTTCCGGAACGTCCCAGGACACCAACGGCAACGGCGTCCCGGATGAGTGCGAGTACATGCCAGGAGACTGCAACTGCGACGGCAGCGTGGACGTCTTTGACATCGACGCCTTCGTCATGGCAGTCACAAACCCAGCCTGGTACCCGGTCTACTATCCCGACTGCGACCGGAACCTGGCAGATTGCAATGGCGACGGGTACAACGACATCTTTGACATCGATCCGTTCATCGCGCTCCTGACCGGCGGATCATAAGCCGCGACACCCCAACATCCGAACCACGCAACACGGGCGGCATCCTCATCCACGAGGATGCCGCCCGTATTGATGCTCTCACAGCTGGCGTGGCGGCAAGCCTTCGTACCTGATTTTCTTGAGACTATCACGCCTCCGCAATCATCTCCTCCAGCAGCTTCCAGCAAAGGAGCAGCGCCCGCGGCACATGGAACGGTCCCTTCCAGGTTCCACCTTTCAGCGGCGACAACACGGAGCCATCGCGGCGCAGATACGCGAACCACTCACCATGCTCCGGGTCGGGAAAGTGCCCGAAGGTATACTCGTGCACCTGCTCATACATCCGAGCGTATTTCTCGTCGCCCAGCAGGTGATATGACAGCAGCGCCGCGTACAGCGTCTCGCAGTGCGGCCACCAGAGCTTCATGTCGTGCTCCAGTTGGGTCGGCGGCTTGCCGTCCACGTCGATTAGGTGCAGCAGTCCACCGTACTCGCTGTCCCAGCCACGCTCGAACGAGATATCGAGAACGCGTGCCGCGCGCTGAATGAGATCGCGCGCGCCACGCCTGCGCGCCACCTCCATGATGAACCACGCCGTCTCGATGGCGTGGCCGGGGTTCATCACGCGTCCCTCGGGCTCGTCGATCTTTTGGCCGGCCGGGCCGACCGTCTCTAGTACGCAAGCATCGGCGTCCCGCACGAAATCCCGCATGATCTCATCGACCGCGCTGTCGATGACGCGTTCGTACTCCGGGCTGTCGTCAATAGTCAGCATGATCTCGGCCACGCTCAACAGGCACATCAGCGGCGACAGGGCCTTCATCGGCCGCGTGCGCGGATCGACCTTCGTCGCCTGAGCCGGCGACTGCTCACCGTCAACCAGCGACCGCCACAGCGCGATCGCACGCTGCCGCCATGACTCCTCACGGGTGACTCGGTAGATCGCCGCGAATGCCATCAACGCGAAAACCTCGCTGTACGAATATCGCCGCATGCGCAGCGGCCGACCATCACGAGCCACAAGGAAGTACATCTTGCCCAGGTCGATCGGCGGGTCGCCGGCACCGACTGCTTCGTGGCTGCGCTCGAAGCAGTGCCGCACCAGGAAATCGCATCCGTGGCGGGCGAGTGCGAGCCACTCGGGCCGTTGCTCGACGCGTTCGTGGAGCGTCGCAAACAGCCAGGCGGCCCGTCCCTCGAGCCACACCGGCTTGTCGGTGCCGTAGATGCCACCATCGCGATCCAGGCACATCAGGAACCCACCGTGCTCGCGGTCCACCGCGTGTCGCTGCCAGAATGGGACAACATCTTCCAACAGGGAATCCCGGTGCACATCGCGCCACAGCTTGAGCCGATCCACGTTCACGCCCAGCACCTCCACACCGCCCCATGTCGACAGGCCGCATTATCGCCCGGCGTCGCGTATGATGCACGGCGTAAGGCAACCTAGCGAGCGCCGCCGGGAGTCGTGATGACAGGAACCAACGATCAACAGCCCTCGAATGCCATCCGCCAAGCTTGGCGGAGTCTACCAGTAACGCAGACGGTCGATGTTCTGGTGGTGGGCGGCGGACCGGCTGGCTGCGCGGCGGCGATCGCCGCCGCCCGCGACGATGCCGCCACACTGCTCATTGAGCGTTTCGGCTGCCTCGGCGGCATGGGCACGTCCGGACTGGTCCCAGCCTTCTGCCCGTACACTGACAAGCAACGCACGATCACGCGCGGCATCGCGCTCACAGTCCTCAACGCCATGAAGGACGAGATGCCGCACCTGGACGCCGACGCCCTCGATTGGGTACCAATCGACCCCGAGCGTCTCAAGTTCGTCTATGACGAGCTTGTCACGGGCTCCGGCGCACGCGTGCTCTTCTTCACCGATTTCATCACCGCTCTCACGCAACAGGACGGGGCGGTCGAGTCGGTCATCGCGCACAACAAGTCCGGCCTGCGGCGCATCAAGGCCGACGTCATCATCGACTGCACGGGGGATGCCGACGTGGCCGCCGACGTTGGCGTGCCGTTCGCCAAGGGCGACCCGGATTCGGGTGAGCTTCAGCCATGCACGATGTGCTTCGTGCTGGCCGGCATCGACAACAAGCGGCTTCAGCAGTTTCTCTGGGCCGACGCGGGCCGCAACCTGCTGCTTAAGGAGGTTATCGCGCAGGCCAAGGCCGACGGCCGGCTGAACATCTCCGAGGGCGGCGCCAACGTTGCCTACCAATCGCCCTGCACGATCGGACTCAATTTCAGCCATGTCTTCGGCGTTGACGCGACCGATGCCGAGCAGCTCTCACAGGCCCAGCGCGACGGCCGCCGCCTGATCCGCCATCTGACTGATTTCATGCGCGCGTATTGCCCCGGTTGCGAAAACGCGCTCCTGGTCAACAGTGGCGTCCAGATCGGCGTGCGTGAGACGCGGCGCATCCTCGGCGAATACGTGCTGACGCTCGATGACTATCTCGCCCGCCGCGCCTTCCCCGACGAGATCGCCCGCAACGCATACTACATTGACATTCACCCATCACAGCGGCAGCCGGACATGGATGCGCACGAATACGCCGCGGGTGAGTCGCACGGCGTTCCGTACGGCTGCCTGATCCCGCGCGGCCCGCGCAACATGCTCGTTGCCGGCCGCTGCATCAGCACGGACCGTCCGGTCCAAGGCTCGACCCGCACGATGCCGCTATGCCTGGCCACCGGCGAAGCCGCCGGCTGCGCCGCCCGCATGGCGCTGGAAGTCGCCGGCAACGTGCGCTCAATCGACACACAAGCACTCCGCGATCGTCTGCGTCACCACGGTCAATACCTCCCGTGACCATCCCTGTAGCGGTTGCAGAACGCGGATTGCCGCCCGCAATGCGTCAGCTTTAAACCCACGACGCCGGCAATCGCCGCGCGTCGCCGACACATTTCACGGCTTGCGCATTTTCCCTATCGACTTGTCCGGTACCGGCGTCAGCGCCGGCGGCTCGATCGGCTCTTCTTTCATCCGCCTCGTGATTTCCTCGATCGCGCGGTCAAGCTGGGGATCGCGGCCGGCGACATGATCCTCGGGGCGATAGAGCACCTCAATGTCGGGCTCGACGCCGCGATTTTCCAGATTCCAACCCCGCCGTGGCTCCCACCAGGCGAACTCCGGCTGGCTGCTGGCGCCGCCGTCGATGAACGGCTTGTCGGCGCGAATGCCGACGACACCGCCCCAACTGCGCATGCCGATGACCGGCCCGAGCTTCAGAATCTGAAAGGCCTCCGGGAAGATATCGCCGTCCGAGCCGGCGTTTTCGTCGGTGATGACGACCTTGTGGCCCCGGTGCACGCGATAGGGATAAGTGCCAATGCGGCCGCGGCGTGTCTTGTCGAACGCGATACACTGGCGTGCCAGCCGCTCGATAATCATCTCGGACACGAACCCGCCGCCGTTGGAGCGCACGTCGATGATCAATCCCTCGCGTTGAAGCTGTGGATAGAAGCCCTTGATGAACCCCAGCAGCCCAGCCCCATCCATGTCCGGAATGTGGAAATAGCCCACGCGGCCGCCGGTTTGCTCGGCGACGTATTCGCGGTTACGCCGGCACCAATCGCGATAGCGCAGCTCGCGCTCACTGCCGATGGTCTTGATCTGCACGTCGCGCGAGCCACTGCCGTCGGCGTTGGACCCGACGGTCAACAGGACCTCCTCTCCGGCGAGGTTGGCGAGACGCTCGTAGACGTTGTCGGCGGCGGTCAGCTCCTGGCCGTTGATCGCGAGCAGGTATTCGCCCTCCTGGACGTTGGCGTGCGAGACGCTCAGGGGCGACTCGACGTCTGTCTCCCAGGTCTCGGGCCGCAGCACGCGCGTGATCTTCTGGCGATTGCTGGCCGCGTCCGGTGCCAGGTCGGCCCCGAGCAGCCCGACACCGACGGAGTCCGCCCCTACGCAGTCACCACCCCACACATACGTGTGCGAGGTCGCAAGTTCGCCGATCAACTGGCCGATCAGGTCGTTCAGCTCGTACCGATCCGATATGCGCGGCAGCAACTTCGCATACCGCTCGCGCTCGGCTGCCCAGTCGATCCCCGCCATGTTCTCCGTCCAGTAGAAGTCACGCTGCAAGCGCCACGCCTCGGTGAAAATCTGCTCCCATTCCTCCGCCGGCCGCACCGCCAAAGGCAGATCGGATGGGTTAATGTGGTCGAGATCATCCTCTTCGGCATCTCCGGGCGGCGTGTCCGTGGGCGCCACGATAATCACGTCGTCGGCACCATACGCGATGTGCTCCCCGTCGCCGCTGAGCGTATAGCCGTCGAGCTTGTCGATGAACACGTCGGCCTTCTTGGTCTCGAAGTCGAACGCGATAAGCTCCTCGTTACGCTCCCATTCATCACCGTAGACTTGCCCCTCGCGCAGCCCGCGCGTCGGACCGTTCATGTAGAACACGCGCCCCTCGATCGCGCGCAGATCAGTGTAGTTGCCCGGCGGCACCAGGAACTCGACGACGCGCTGCTCGATACCCTCGATATCCACGCGCATCTCGGGCAGTGCCGCGGCATCGTCGCCACCCTCGTCGTCATCTTCCTCGTCTTCTGCCTCGTCCTCATCCTTGGGCAGGAGCTCGTCGGGCAGGAACGGCGATAGACCGTCCTTGGCGAGAATGACCGCATAGGGCTTGGAGCTTTCGGTCACGATGAACTCGAGGTCACGGTCGCACAGGATGGGGTTGAAGGTGCGATCGGAAAGGAAGTACAGGTAGCGGCCCTTCGGGTCCCACGTCGGGTCGTGATCGTCGGTGAAGCTGGTCGTGACGGCGTGCGTCGTCCCGCGCTCCACGTCATACAGGAAGATCGAGCCCGTCTCGTCATCCACCGGCTTGGCATACGCCAGCCATTTGCCATCCGGCGAGAAGACGTACTGCCGAATCTCCCAGATTTCGCTCTGGTCAACTGTCTTCTCCGCGCCGCTCTCGACGTCAACGATGAACAGCGCCATGGTCAGGTCGGCGTATGCCAGCCACTTCCCGTCCGGCGACCACGCCGGCGGGAAGATCCAGCCCTTGCCGCGTTGCGTCAGTATCCGCCGCGGCGCACGCCCCGCCGCGTCGAATATCGCCAGCTCCTGCTCGCCCGTCTCGTCGGTGATCGCCGCGACGTGCTTCCCATCCGGCGAGAACGACGGTCCGCGCTCGCGAATGCCCGACGACCGGGTCAGTTGAATCGTCCGCCCCGCCTTGACCGGCCGGACCCACATCTCGCCGCGCGACGACAGCACGATACGCTCGCCGTCATGGTCGAGTTCGTAGGCTTCGAGTGTGTCGCCGGCGTCGGCGTAGTGGTGCCGATAGCGGACGCGGTCCGAGGGCAGTTCGATCTCGATCTTGTGCGTGGCGCGCGTCTTGAGATCGAGCAGCCACAGGTCGCCGCCGTACAAGTAGACGATGCGTCCGCCCTGCAAATCCGGCCAGCGGATGTCGTAGTCCGCATGCTCGGTGAGTTGCTGTCGATCCTCGCCGCTGGGCGTCGACGAGAACAGGTTGAGCCGTCCCGCCCGATCCGACAGGTAGCAAACACGCTCGCCATCCCACATCGGGAACCGATCGGTCCCTTCCCAGTCGGTCATCTTCGAGAATCGGCTGCTCCCCAGATCACCGATCCACACATCCTGCGCCGTGCCGCCCAGATAGCGCTTCCAGTTACGAAACTCCCGCGACAGACGATTGAACGCCACATACCGCCCGTCCGGCGAGAACGATGCCAAGGCAGCCGTGCCGATCGGCACCTGCTGCGGATGCCCGCCCCCTACCGGTACCTCGAACAAGAACTGCGGGCGCGTCGTCGAGATACGCCGGCTGCGGAAGACGACGCTCTGACTATCCGGTCGCCACGACACCACCTCATCATCGTCCGGGTGATAGGTCAGCCGTTGCGGCTCGCCGCCATCGGCCGGCATGACATAGACGTCAACGTTCCCGTCGTACTCGGCGGAGAAGGCGATCCACTGGCCATCCGGGCTGAATTTCGGGAATGCCTCGGTGCCGTCGTGCGTCGTCAGGCGTGTCGCCAGTCCGCCGGTGGCCGGTACCTCCCACAGGTCGTTCTCGCACGAGAAGACGACGCGCTCGCCGTGAATCGTCGGAAAGCGGTAGTACCCGGTCACGGCAGCCCACGCGGGCACAACCTGAGAACAAGCTGCAACCATCGTGGCGATCATCGCGATACGCCGCATGTGCGTCTCCATCGAAGTGTCCACCCACCCGGTATCGCGTGCGGTGGCAACATCCCGGGCAGCAGGGCCTAATTGTGCGACGACCAACAGCCACGCACAACTGCCCGGACGGCCAGCCACCACTGGATTCTCATGGCCTCTTCGGTCGACAAATCGGCTAACATATGGGGTTTGTGATACATCCGGCAGCCGCGCGACGGAGTATAGCGGAAATGAGCTTCAGGCAGACAGAATTCGACATCTGTTGCGAATGGGGGCCGCATGGCGTCACCCAACTGGCCACCTCCAGCGATGTCGTGATCATCGTGGACGTGCTGTCATTCTCAACATGTACTGAGATCGCGGTCAGCCGGGGCGCGCAGGTCCACCCTTACCGGCACACGGATGAGGTGGCGGTGCGCTATGCCGCCTCGGTCGGCGCCAGCCTGGCCAGTACTGAGCGTGACAAGTCGTTCTCGCTGTCGCCCGCCTCACTGCTGGAGATTCCGCGCGGCACGCGCCTGGTGCTCCCGTCGCCGAACGGCGCCACGCTGGGCCTGATGGCCGGCGCGACGGAGACGTTGACGGCGTGCCTGCGCAACGCGGCCGCCGCCGCCAAGGCAGCCGCCAAACTCGGCCGGCGCATCGCGGTCATCCCTGCCGGCGAGCAGTGGCCCGATAAGAACCTGCGACCCGCGCTGGAAGATTGGCTCGGCGCCGGGGCGATAATCCATCATCTGCAAGGCACCCGCTCGCCCGAGGCGGCGGCCGCCGCCGCGGCGTATGCAGCCACCCAGGACGACATTGCCCGTCACATTCACGACTGCGGCTCGGCCCGCGAACTCGTTGAAGCCGGCTTCGAACGCGACGTCGAGCTGGCCGCTGAACTGAATGTCAGCACTGTCGTCCCGCACCTCGTCGACAGCACCTACATCGCGTTCAACACCGGCAACAACTCGTAGCCACGACAACGACACACCCTTGCGTAACCATCCGATCTACAGAAGAATGGCGACCTCTGCCGTGCGCCGGGCTTGTCCAGCCACACCGCGCGACATTGTCAAAACCGGATTACCTCGGCGCGCTGAGGAGTTGCGATGCCAATCAGAGCCAAGACTATCGCCGTATGCTGGTTGACCGTGCTGGGAATGCTGATCGGCGGCTGCGTCATACCAAGTGATACAACCGGCGACGCCACCGATCCCAACGACACACAGGTCGTCGAGCAGGACCCGCCTGGCATCAACATCGACCTGACGGGCCGCTGGGATATGTTCGAGGTCGTCGAAACCAACAGCGAGAACATATGGGACGGGTCCGTCCTGCGAATCGAATCACAGACGCTGAACGGCAACGTCTTCGACATCGAGGGCCGCATCAACTGGCGACTGGAGGGCGAGACGGCAGTGATCGAGAGCTTCCGAGGCACATTTGATCCCGAAACGCTTGCGCTTCAATTCGAGGGCTATGAGTTCGACCCCACCAATTATCAGGGGTTCGGCGTGTATACCGCCACGGTAAACCACCAGGGGAACCTGATCTACGATGGCACATGGGACATCGAGTTGACGGATAATCACGGCACCTGGATCGCCCAGCCCATCGAAGACGAGTAACCGTTCGCCACACGCGTGATTAGGACAACGTTCGGGTATCGCCGCTGGTCGGCCAGAACGCTCTGGTCAAATTGCTATCCCGCCGCACGGTCTGATTCGCTATTATACTTTTCCGCGCAACAGAAGGATCCCGCTGGGTGCGCGCCGGCTTCTTCGTGCGTCGGCGCCATGTGTCCACCCTGCGATGGGCGGCGATTGCGCGAACGGGCGAGCATCTGACCCACTCGGTTACTCCGGACAACGCCTCGGCAGGAGAGAACGCCGGCAATGACGAGTCCAACCGCCAACAACGTCCCCGCGGCCATCTTTGACCTCGATGGCGTCCTCACCGATACCGCCGAGTTGCACTACCAGAGCTGGCTGGTCATCGCCGGGCAGCTTGGCGTCCCGTTCGATCGCCAGCGTAACGAAGCCCTGCGCGGCGTCAGCCGCATGCAAAGCCTCGACCTGATGCTCGGCGACCACGTTGACGAGTTCACGCCTGAACAGAAGATCGACCTCGCGGCCCGCAAAAACGAGGAATACAACCGGCTCGTGCGTCAGATGACACCGGCGGACCTGTTCCCCGGCGCACGCGAGTTGCTCACGGGGCTCCGTGCCGCCGGCCTTCCGACAGCGCTGGCCTCCAGCAGCAAGAACGGCGTCATAGTCGTCGATCAGCTCCAGTTGCGGCCGCTGCTCGACGTCATCGTCGATGGCAATGACGCCCCGAAATCCAAGCCCGACCCCCAGGTCTTCCTGCTCGCCGCCGACCGGCTCGGCAAGACGCCGGACCGTTGTGTGGTCGTCGAGGATGCCGAGGCCGGCGTCGAGGCGGCCCAGCGCGCCGGCATGCGCGTGATCGGGATCGGGCCCGCGTCGCGCGTCGGGCGTGCTGATATGTTCGTC
>JAFGRR010000235.1 GCA_016935035.1 Phycisphaerae bacterium
GCTGTTGATGTTCACGTCCGCGCCAAGAGCCGTGATCGCATACGGGTCGCGGCCGTCGCGCTCCAGTCTGACGGTGCCGTTTTTGATTACCAGGCGGCCCTGAACGTCCGGGAGGCTGCCTTTGTCCTGGCTCGCGGGTTCGGCCGCGGTGGGTTGCGCGGATTGAAAAGCGTCGGCGATGGAGACGTTGTTCTGCTCGTCAAAGTGCACGAGCACCTGGGGCTCGTCGATGCGGATCTCGCCAAGCGCAAGGCCGCCGGTGACGAGCTGCCACAGGCCGGCACCGACGTTGACGTGCTTGACGCGTAGCACGTCTCGTTGAGCGGCATCGCGCACGAGAGCGTCGCTGACCTGGATTGGGCCGAACCATGAGACCGAGAGGCCGCCCGCCTGGATCTCGCCTCGCAGCGAGGCGCTGACGCGTGCCAATGCGTAGTCCGTGATACCCTTGCTGGATACGATCGTCGGAGCGGCGACGACCAGTATCACGAGGATCAGGAACAGGCCGCCGAAGATGAACAGCAACCGCCGGCGCCACCGGCGTTTACGTGGCGGCTTGGCACCGCCGGCCGCGGGCGTTTCCGCCGTCGGCGTGCCGGATTTGCTGGCCGTAGTATCGCTCTGAGCGTTTGGTTCCGTAGTCATAGCGTGAACTCCCGCCGAATGGCCGCGCGGAGACAGCGTGCCTCCCAAGTTGACTATAGTCGCGCCCAGGTGACTTGCCCAACGGGATCGGTTGGGGGCCGGGGCGTCAGATGTCCTGACCGCATTCCGGGCAGCGTCCGCTGACGTTACCAGTTAGATCGTAACCGCAGTTGGTGCATCGGCCACTGCCTGGTTCGATCTTCTCCCAGCGAATACCCATGTAGACCGCGCGTGTGATGAGGTACGCCATCAGGAGTGGGACTCCCGCCATGATGGTGACAGCGACCATGTCACCAACGCCGCCAACATTCCCTCCGGTAGCAACGGGTAACGCGTCGATGATCCCAATTGCGCAGCCCCTGACAACGACAGCCGCTGGCACGAGTGCGATAGGAAACATGATCGCCGCCGCCGCCATTGCGGCGAGGACTGATGAGCGTTCTTTGTAGCCTGGCCTTGGCATGGTCGCTGGCTCGCTCGCGGGCCACGGCAATCGCGTAGCGTCAGTTTTCTGTGCGGGCGTCGTCTGCCCGGGTCAGCACGCATATGGAACGCGAGGCTTGGGGCATCTTAACGCGGCCGGGGCATCACTGACTATGCAACGGCAGCGCTGGGCGTCCGCGTGGCCTGACAATGGTGGAGTTCGCAGGGATGGCGTGTCGAGCGAGCGCGGTTGATGCGCCGGGAAATGAGGCAAGCCCGCCAGTAGGGCGGGCTTGCCGTTGCTTACGCAAGGGAGGGGTGATTCGGGGTGGCCCCGCGCGGTGGCGCCGGGCCATCTGTCACCGTGACAGGGCCACGGGACGATAGACGTAGTAACTGTTGCCGCCGCCGGCGATGGCCGAGCCATCGACAACGATCGCCGGCTGGATGATCACGTGCTTCTTGTTCATGGGACCGGTCAGTCTGACGTCCAGAATTCGCACGCCGGCGAAACCGACAATGACGAACTCGGCGTTGTTGCCCGGGCCGCTGACAGTGGTAAACAGCGGAATTGAACGCGGCTCACCGATGATCTCGGTCAGTTCGTCTTTGATGCCCGCACTGAGGCCGGTGTCGCCGTTGAGCAGCAACGTGCCATCCGGCCCAAAGCGCAATTCACCGCCGAAGTACGCCAGGTCTTCGTCGCTGATGCCGTACAGAATCTGGCGCGCCAGGTCCCTGGTGCTGTTATTTGACGACCCGATGTCCACCGTACCGAAGTTGCCAGGCGGCAGTTGGCCGCTGCCGGCACCAGGGTAGAGGTTGAGCTCGGGAAGCGAGTCACCGCCCGAAGAGACGGTATCGCTGTCGGGGTCGTAGGAATAGTCATCGTTGTTGCACGTCGGGCCGGTGGCCAAGAGGTTCATCCACACGTTGACCTGCAGCGCGAGCGGCAGGATCTGCGGATTGGTGCTTCCCTCGGACGAATAGCCGACGATTCCGTCCTCAGCCGTCGCCAGCGCCGACACGGACAGGTCGGTGGAACTCACGCCGAAGATTCTGGCGAAGCCCAGACCGATCGGCCCGTTGGTGCCATCGTTGCAGTGCAACTTGACCTGCACGCTGTTGAACAGTGATGGCTGAGAAAGGTCGAGCGGGGTATCGCGATCGGTTGCATCGGCGAGGTAGCCGAACACCAGATCGCCGCCGGGGTCATTGCCGCCATTGGCGTCGATTTGGAGAGGCGTACCGAGCACGGGATTGGCGGCTATGTACTGCTGGGCGACGCCGCGCGACGCGCTCAGGACGGCGTTCAACTGGTAGTCGCTTTTGAGGCGCTCTTCGGTCAGGAGCGCGCCGACACCGGCCAGTGCCGCCGCGTCCGCCGCCGACTGCATCTCGGCGCGGGCGCAATACAGGTAGCCCACGTCGACCGCCAAGGCCGTGAAGCCGATCAGCACCGTCATTGATGACGCGACCAGGATGATGCTGGCACCGCGGCGCGTATGCCGACCACGGAGTCTCGTTGCGTTTCTGGTTGCCATGTTTATGCCTCGTGAAACGTGGTGCGCTGTCATCGCTTTGCCCTAAAAGAGCTCCGCATCCATCTCGAAAATAACGATGGGCGTATCGTCGACCGACAGCAGTTCATCGTTCTGACCATACCGGCGCACCTGCGTGATCTTCAGCGACGTTACGCGGTTCGACCCGAACGTAATCATCGAGTTTGCCGCGCTCACCGCCGGCGAGTACGCATAGAGGCTCGGGCATGAGATCGGGATGTCGATGTAGGTGTCGCTGCCACCGAAGGTACCCCAGGTCAATGACTGGCCATTGGTGACGGCGAAGCGTACGCGCGCCCCATCGGTGGAGAGCGACTGCGTCCACGTGATGGTCTCGGCATCCTCGCTCAACGGGTCTTCGCGCACATCGGCAAAGCCGAACGCGTAGTCCTCGCCCCACGACTGGAGTTGCAGACCGCCTGCGGCGAAGTCGAACAGTTCGCGGTAGTTCCACGATACCTGGGCATACGCCGTGTCGGCGTGGCACAATGGCGACATCACCGTGTGGAATTGAGGCGACATGACCGCCTCGCCAGGTTCATTCAACACGAGTTGCCAGTCTTCCTCGACCCGCACGACGACGACGCCTTCGCCTCCGACTGCGATTTCAGCCAAGGCGACCGTCAGTGGAAGCAATGTGGCCGCGCCGATCACGCCCCCCCAAAGAACTCTGTTGCACATCAGTTTTCTCAGATTCGAGCGCATAACGACACTCCTGCTAACGCAGCCTTGGTTACATCGATCACCCGGCGTACGGTTGACTGTGGATTTAGGGGAGCGATCGCTGGCGCGAATTGGGGCCTAGGATCATACACAGTCGTTAATGGTTAAGGTTTCAATGATTACGCAACCAATGCAAACACTATTCAGAGTTTCAGTGTCCGGATTA
>JAFGRR010000236.1 GCA_016935035.1 Phycisphaerae bacterium
AACGACAAAGACGGCCGACGAGACGTCGGCCGCTACATTAGCGAAGACGCACTACGCGGTTGTGGTCGTCCAACGCGAACAGTTCCAATTCGCCGGCGACGAGACTGTACGCGACGTCGGTTGGGTTGATGAGGCGTTCGGGGCCGGCGACGGCGCCGATGGCCGAGCCGTGCGTGGCGATGGTCTTCCATTGCAGCAGATCGAACTTCATCTCGTAGACGAGCCGTCGCGTGGCGTCGGTGACGGCGACGACTACGCGGCCGTCGCGCGGGTCGATGGCGGCGGCCAGGCCCATTTCTGTGCCGTCTTCGCCTTCGCGTACCCGCACCGGCACGGGGTAGCCGCGTTCGGGCGAGAGGCGCTGGCCGTCCAATTTCAACAGATAGAGCCGGCTGTTGCCGTCGGCGTTGCGGCTCAGGACGAAGCAGCGGTCGGAGAATTCCGGGTGGCGCGCGACGGCGACGGGGTGCCAGTCCTTGGTCTGCCACTGCGCGACAAAGCGCGTCGTGCTGTTCCAGACGACCAGGCGGTCATTGCCGGTGTCGGCGATAGCGACAAACTCGGCGTCGCCGGCGCGTAGCGTCGCGAGGCCGCGCGGGTCGCGGAGTTCACGGTTCTCCTTGCCGCGGCCTGGCCGACCGCCGCCGAACTCGATGTTGACGCGGAGGCCCTCGCTCTGACCTTTGTCGAAGATAGCCTCTTCGAGTTCGAGCGTGTTGCCGTTTATGGTGGAGACACGCGAGCGTCGATCGGCGCGGCCAGCATTGATGACCACGTCGCCGACGTTGATGGCTGTTGAGGCGTTAGTGTCGGGCGCGGCCAACTCGATAGAGAAACGGCGGTCGGCGGAGAAGGATTTTACTTCCGCTGTCGCGATGGCCTGCAGGACCGGGTACTGGTTCTGGAAGCGGTCGGGCTTGTCGAACTGGATAAGGTCGAACGAGCGTTCATCATCTGGCAAGTCGGCGCTGCTCAGTGTCGCGTAGTAACGTTGCGGATTCTCGATCGAGGCAACAACGCGACGGGCGGTGTGGCCGAAGCGGAAGTGCTTGATGAGCTCCTCGGCCGGCGCGGTTTCGTTCATGACCATGACAAACGGTTCGGCCTTGCCGGCGTTGGTGGTCACGAGCAGGCGGCCGGCACCTAGGTCGGACAGGCCGCTGGCGCGCGTGATCGCCATGCCGTAGACGCGGCGCGGTAGCGACTCGACGCCTTCGATGGACTCTGTGACGTAGTACGTCGCGCGATAGCGATCATGCGTGAACCAGTCGGCCGTGCCCATGTCGTCCTGGAAGACCAGCTCTTCCTCGTCGGCGACGCGCTCGGCGATCAGCTCGAAGTTGTACGTCGGTTCCCAGCGCCGGTAGAGACGGTAAGTCGCGGCCGGGCGCGATTCGATTCGTAGGACGACGTTGCGCTCGCGGACGGCGGCGGCGAGTCCAAAGGTCGGCTTAGGGGCGCCGGGCTTGTACAGCGTGTGCATGTCCCAGGTCCAGCCGGCGCGATCAGTGAGCGAGTGGGCCATGAGGGCGTAACGGCTGTGCGAGTTGACGTCTTCGGCGCCGAGCACGGCGAAGTCGGAGTAACCATCCAGATCGACTGTGAAGATGTGCGATAGGGCGTCATACACTGGGTCGTTGTAGAGCGGCAGTCCGAGCGGCTCGAAGGTGTCGACCGTGCCGCATGGCAGGCCGGTGTCCCAGCGCCCGTCGGATTCGGTGACGCCGGCTGATTCTTCGTTTGATACGTGCGGCGAGCATGACCACCGGGTGACCTTGGCACTCGGTATCGGCAGACCGTCGCGGTCGAGCACGCGGACGAAGACCTTGTCCGGCAGCATGCGATGCCAGGGCCAGCCGAGGCCGTAGCGCACGCCTTCGACATAGCGGTGCAGGTCGCAGGTGCCCTCGCCGAGGATGGCGAAGCCGTCGGAGTAGCTGTCGCGTGCCCAGGCGTAGGTGTAGACCTGAACGGGGGCGCCGTCAGCCATGTGGATGCGGCGTGTGCTGGTGGGGAAGACGTAGTAGTGATATAGGTCGCCGATGCGCTGGAAGAGATGGCACGTCTCGTGCAGTTCGGCACCGCCGTCGTGCGGGTTGAAGCGTTCGAAATCGCCCCACAGGCCGATCCACTTCTGTAGCTCACGCGGTCCTTCGAAGTAGGACCAGTCCTGCTCGCGGTTGCAGGGCCAGCCAAGCCGGTAGCCGACGAAGGCGACGCGTTGCCAGACGTCGTCGCCCGTGGAAGTGCGCGAGCGTTCCCACATGCACTGGACGGCGTCGGCGAGCTTGCGGGTGATGTATTCCTTGGATTCGGGGTCACCCAGTACGGTTGGCGCGCGGAAGGCCAGCGTGTTTACCTCATCGTCGTCGCGGTACACTGGCCGCAGCAGCAGCGCGTTGAGTGCCATCTCGTAGCGATCGTTGCGGGCGTTCTGGTCGTCGTGATAGTCCAGCCGCATGACCAGCCATCGTTCGCCGATCTCGCGGACGTTGATCTTCTTCCACGTCCAGCCGGGCGGTTGGATGAGGTCGAACGGCCAGGGGAACTTGATGTCTACAATGGCGTACTGGGGATTCGCCGGATCGAACGGCGGCAGCGGGTCCTCAAGCGTGGTGGTGAAACTGACGGTGCTGGCGCTGTTGGGCAGCGTGTCGGCGTTACGGTCGGGTGTATCGACCCAGGCACGCAACGTGATGCGGCCACCCTCGATGGGGTCCTTGCCGTTGTTCTTAATGTGGACGCGATAAGTGACTTCCTCGCCCTTGTGCGGCCAGCCGTAATGATCGTCCGGTTCCCAGGGCCAGTTGCCGTCTTGCCACTTCTTCGGCACGCCCAGGCGATAGAGCGGCGTTCGCTCGGCGAAGGAGATTTCGACGTCACTCAGGCGCTTGAGCACCCACGATTTCCAGAACGTCTCCTTGCGCTCGTCACAGCCGGTGACCACATAGCCGAAAATGCGGCCAGCGGCAGCGGCGACGAGTTTGCCGAACGGTGCTTGGCGTTGAGCGGTCATAATCTGCCGGCCTTCGCCGAGTTGCTGGCCGGTCAGCTTGGCGCCGGCGAAGGTTTCGTCGGCGCGCACCCAGGGGGTGTCGTAGAGTTGTTCGCGGCGCGGCGCGACTCTGAAGGCCAGATCGCTTGTGCTGGGGCTGCCGAGGGCCAGGTACGCGAAGCCGTCCTTGAGGAAATCCTCGCCGATGAAGCACGTCGGTTGCCGGCTCATGTTCGTGAGCGTCTCACGTGCCACCAGCCGGTACGTCAGTGTGTTGCCGGCGGTTGCGTTGATCTCGAGGTAGACCACGTCGTGGGTGTTGCCTTGCCGCATGAGCAGCGCCACCTGGGCACGGTCGTGGCCCCAGAAACCGCTGACGGCCATGGCGGCGGCATGTCCAAGCGGCGGCACTGGAACCTTGCCGATGACGCGCCACTCACCATCGCCGGGCGTTGTCGGCGGGGCGTAGACGACGACTTGTTCGAAGCCGGCGTTGTTGCCGAACGGCTCCAGCAACACGAGCTGGTCAAAGCCGCGCCCGAGCACGTCGCCAGCCGCCGCCGCTATGATCGTGTCAGCCGTCGCGCCGCCGATGTACGGTCCGTGAATTCCCGGCGTGCCGAGGAGTTGCCAGGCGGCGTTGGAGAAGACGTCGGGAGCGGCCAGAACGCGTGTCACTAGTTTTCTGTCAGCGTCGCGTTCGATCAGCACGAGTTGCTCTTCGCCGATGCCCTCGGGCCAGAAGTTGCCAATGGCGGCGCCGTTGGGTAGCAGTTGGCCGTACTGGTCGGACGTATCACGCCAGCGCAGCAGCCATTGGCTGTCCTTGACGCGCAGGGGGGGCTCGTAGACGGAGAGGGCGCGGTGGCCGGCGTCGTCTTCCTCGATTGTCACAAAGTAGCCGAATCCAAAACCCCAATGTTGCGGACCGGCCGTCGCCGGCGCGGCAAGCAGTGCGGCGACCATTGTGAGCAGCCAGACATGTCGCATGTGGAGATCTCCTAGGCCGGTTCCAGCAATCGTGCAGCGTCGCGCTTCAATGCCGAGCGTTCTGGCGACAGTTTTCCGCGGGCAGAGGACGTTAGGCGCGGAGGCCTGACGCTGCACATATGTGAACTCTTACTGGTGCAAACGCCCACGTGGCGAGTCGCCGGCGAAGCATGCACGATGATGTGCACACGATGCATTCAACGGACGTACACGCAAAGGGCGACAGAATATGTACTAGTGTAGTCGCGTCGTGGTGTCCGGAAACCCCCGCGCAGGACGAGAAGTGGCGCCGTCCGCATGCCGGGCACGGGAGAAAACCGCCACATCACGCCTGATGACCCTGCTAACGCGGCCAAGTGGCCTTCACGAAGCGGCCATTCTTACTGATGATCTTCCCGTCAACCTCGACTATTCCGCCGCGGCGCAGGTCACAGATCAGGTCCCAGTGCAGTCCGCTGGTGTTTTTGCTGCCGGTCTCTGGATAGGCGGCGCCCAGTGCCAGGTGAAAGGTCCCGCCGATCTTCTCGTCAAAAAGTGTGTTGCGTGTGTAGTGCTTGATGGCGTAGTTGGTTCCGAGGGCGAGTTCGCCGACGAAGCGTGCCCCGCGATCCTGGTCGATCATCTTGATGAGATAAGCCTGGTTCTTGCGTGCCGTGGCGTCCACGACCTTGCC
>JAFGRR010000237.1 GCA_016935035.1 Phycisphaerae bacterium
ACGTCGGTCGAGCCGTCGCCGTCAGCGTCACCGCACTTGTAGTCCGGGCCGGATTCACCAGTCAGACGCAGGCGCGTCCAGCGGCGCTGGTAGTTATTGCCGAACTCCATGTAGTAGTAGTCGCCATTCGGCGATACCGTCAGGCCATCGGCGCCATACCAATCATTGGCCGCAACACCTTCGCCAACGACGTGCGTGGCGACTGGGTAGTTGGTCGGCGGGGTCCAGCCACTGCTGGTGGGCGGAGTCGCCTGGAACCCGAACTCGATAACGTCGGTCTGCTTGAAGTCGATGCCGAGACCGTCAGCACTGAGGAACGGCTGCGTACCACCGGTGTTGGTGCCACTGACCGTCATGTCGAACAGGTCGCTGTAATAGTCAATGGTCATCACAACCGGTTCCCAGACGCCAGCCGTGAGGTTCGCCGTCAGGCTCCAGTCAGGTGACACGCCGCCGGACCAAGCCAACTGGCTGCCCGGATCACCGCCGCCATCCCACTGGAAGACGTAGTACTCGTCACCAGTCCAAGCGTTGTCGGTCTTGTCTGACTTGTACTGATCCCAGGTCACGACGATGTCGTAGCAGTTGAACTCATCGTACGCCGTGCCAAGATCATAGGTCATCGCCGAGATGTCGTAGCTGTTACCGCCGTACGGATTGAGCTCGAGCACCTTGCCGTGCGGGGCGCCGAGATCGACGATCCGCGCGGTGGCTTCGGTTCCGACCGTGCCCGTGAAGGACCACGGAGCACAAGGATTGAACGTACCGACAGCATAGCCCTCGAAGCTCTCGGTCAGCACGGGCGTGCCATCGATACTGATGACAACGTTGTCGAAGTACATCGGGCCGTCATCGATCGCGCCTTCATCCGGCGTGCCGGAGACGGCGTTGGTCATGTCAAACGCGCAGATGGCGCCGCGAGCCTTGCCGCCTTCATAGTCACGGATCTTGTAAGGCGTGATGAGGATCTCGGTGCCGTTCGGCTGCTGGGTAAGAATCGCATTGCTGCCGAAGTCCGCGTTGTACGGACCGTTCGGGTCGTTCGGATCCTTAATCTCGAAGTACGCCGCATCCGCCGTGCGAGTCGCGATGTCGTACGAGTAGATCCAACCGTTCTTGCCGGCCGAGTAGACCGTGGTGCCGTCATTGCTGAGGACCCAGGCTTCCTCGTCGTACTTCGGATTCGCATTACCGGCAGTGGTGATGCCGCCACTGAAGTTGGGATCATTGGGGGCCGCGGGATCGATAACCCAGCAACCGTAGTTGCCCCAGTTATCATCCTGCGAACGGGCCATGAACTTGCCCTCAGTCGCGCTGTAGATGACCGCGCTGAGGTCGGCCAGGACGCCGTCGATGCCCCAGGTGCTGACCACGCCAGTGTCATCGCAATCAACGCCGATCATGTCCGGCAGACCGTCGTCGGCAGCGCCGCTACGGCCGGCGATGACGATGGTGACTTCGTTCGCGCGGGCATCCGTCGGGACAATGACGGCATTACCGTTGCGCGGGAGCTCGCTGCCCCACGGAACCTCGGCGACCCAGTCGATCGAGCCGACCACGGGCCCCGGAGTGTCACTGCCGCAATCAACGCGCCACAGGCGAACCGTGTCCTTAAGACCGTCGGGCGAACCAACGGGCTCCTTGTCATACGGCGCGCCGAAGTAGTAGATCTTGTTGTTGAGCAAGATGGCGATCGGGCGGTTGTTGGGTGTTTCAGCCACTACGCCATTGTCAAACTCGAGGTGCCAGACTTCGGCACCGGAGACCTTGTCATAGGCGTACAGGGCCGGGACGTCGTTGCCGGCGTAGGACACGACGTAGCTGTGCCGCTCGCCGATCAGGACGACGGTCGACTCGTGCTGCACGTTGAGGGTGCCGCCCTGCATCTCCGGGCTCTCCCACTGGAGATTGAAGTCCGGATCAACCTTGGTGAATCTCTTCGTCCAGCACAGGCGGTACAGATTGCCGAGTACGTCGAAACGATACTGGCGATCACCAGGATCATCGGACGACCAGCCGAACGCGCCACCCGTCTTCTGCGTGATGGTCTGGAACCCGGTGATCGTCGCCGGGGCATCGTTCGGATTCTGTCCTGTGCCGTAGATGTCACCGTTCTTGGTTGAGAACGGAACCTGGAGATTGTCGACCGGCACCGGCGTGGGCGCGAGGGTCGTGAAGTCGAACGTGTCCGTGCCGACCATGCCGTCGTCATCAATGACGGTCAGACGCACAGTGCCCGACGTATTGGCGGGCAAGCCCTTGGTGTCGACGTCACTGAAGCTGAGCTTCGTCTCGGGCCAGCTACCGAGCAGGGTCCACATGTAGTAGTCGACCGAGCCGTCGTCGAACGAGTTGTTCACTCCGCCGGCGGGCAGCGTGGCGACAGCGCCGTCGTAGCCGGACGGGATGTTGTTCTGGTCGGCGCCGGCGTCGGCGGTCGGCAGCGCGCTCGGCAGTGCCTGGCCGAAAACCTTGATGTTATCCATGCGGAAGACGGCGCCGGGGTTGCCGGTTGAGAGGATACGCAACTGCAGCAAATCGGCGGCCGCCACATTGGCCGGGAAGAAGCACTCGATCCACGGCGTGCGAACGCCGTCGATCGCGCCGTAGAGAAGCTGACCGTAGTCGGCGCCCATCTGGTTACCGTAGTAGGCGACCCACGTGATGGTGTGCCAGTCGTCAGCGGTGGTGCGATCAATGAGCATGTCACCGATGCGCTGCCCGATGAAGCCCGCTCCCGAACCGTCGGGATTGCTTGAGCCGTAGTAGTCGAAGTCCATGGCGTTGCTGTGCGACATCGCGATGCCGGTGAAGCCACCATCGCCATTGATGCTGTCCAGAACGCGCGGGCGAATGTTAACGCCGGGGACAGGATCGCCTTCGGAGTTCACCCATTTGAAGTCGTACTGGAAAGTGACCAGCGGCCCCTGCTGGACGGCATCCGCGAACAACTTGTGAATACGGATGTGGCCACCGGGATACGCGTCGACCGGTGCGGTGATTTCGAGACACTGGGTTCCAGTGTCAGTCGGTCCATTGTCACCGCTAATGACCTGAACGGTGGTGATGCCTTCGGTCGGAATAGTGTACCAATACCAACCATCTTGCCCTGGTGTACCCGCGGGTGATGGAGCGAGGTTACCGGTGGTATAAGTCGGCGACTCGAAGCTGAGGTCGACTTGCGCGCTCGCGAACCCTGCAAAGCACAGCAGAGTAACTGCTGCAACCAAACACTTGCGTTTCATTGGCCTGCCTCCTGGAAGTGAAGTGAAGCGGTTCATGATTTCCCTATACAAAACGCCCGACTGCATGCCCATTCCCTGCCATCCGCCATCAAGAAGACACAGCAAACCCTGGTCCTAATTGCGGCGTCACAGGACGGATTCGGTGCGGCCGGTACTACGATCCAACAACAGTCCACACGCTCCTATCGAATCTTCCGTTCCCCTACTTTCGCCGTGTAATGTCGAGTCTAGCGATCGCCCGATATAGGAGCAACAGTTTTCGCCCGAAAACTGGCGCGTCTCCGCTGCCTGCGTTCACAATGCGGTCCAGCAGCCCACATTGTCTGGTTATCGGTCGTTCGATGAGGTAAACGGGGAAGAACATATAGCAAGACTATATTCCGATAACATTGTAGATAAAGTCCGTGTACGGTCGCGTCACAGCTCCCGTGAGACCCAAAGGCCGATGCCGGGACACAACACGCCGCTCAAGTAGTCCGCTTCGCAATCGCGTCACAACGAAGCTGGTGATTGTCGGTGAACATGTGCCGGTAGACCAACCAGACCATCATGATACACGCCGCCGACACGCCCGCCGCCAACATGAACATGACGACGATCTGGTATTTGACGGCCTCGAACGGGTCCGCTCCCGCCAGGATCTGCCCGGTCATCATGCCGGGCAGCGACACGATGCCAACGACCATCATCGCATTGATGATGGGGATCATGCCGCGATGAACGGCGGCGGCCAGTGAGGCGCGGGCGGCCTCCCAGCGCGTGGCACCGTGCGCCAGTTCCATCTCAATCTCGGCACGGTTCTCACTAAGCGATTCGAGCAGGGCATCCAGGCACAAAGCTGTCGCCGTCAGGGCATTCCCCAACACCATGCCCAACAGCGGTATGAGATACTGCGGCTGATACCACGGGCGCACGCCAACGACGACCGTCGTGACGAAGACCGTGGTCAGAATACCGCTCAGGACGAGCGTTGCGCCGGCACGCCATGCCGCCCCGCGGAATGTACGTTTAGGGCGTGTCACTGCCGCGCGTGTGGCGGCCGCGATCATGATCGCGATGACGGCCGCAATCGCGTAGACAGACTGCAATTCAAAGACGTGACGCAGGACGAGCCCAAGCAGTAGAAGCTGCACGACTGTCCGAACAGCGCCGATCGCCAGTTGTCGCTCGAGTTTCAGCCGCAGCGCCATGCTCACCGCGCCCGCGACCGTGACCATGCCCGCCGCCAACGCCAAGCGCGCGGTGTCAAGCTGAATGAGTTCCACGGAGGATGGGTCGTTCATCGGGCAACTCCTGGCGTCGCCGCATCGGCGGTGTGTGGCCGGGGCGCGAGATGTGGCCTGAGATCCACGGTACGCTGACACAGCCGCTGAGCCTGGTGCTCATCGTGCAGCACAACAAGCGCCGCGAGTCCGTGCTCGCGGGTCACGCGTCCGAGCAGCGCCTCGACCATGTCGCGTGCCCGGCTGTCCAGCGCGCTCGTCGGCTCGTCAAGTAACAGCATCGCTGGCTGAATCAGCAATGCACGCGCCAGGCACACACGCTGTTGTTCGCCGACGGACAGCGCGCGAGCATTCTGCGCCATGAAGGATGACGTCAGGCCGAAGTTCCCCAGCGTCTCTACGGCCGCTTCCTTTGAGAACGACTGTTCGGCAACGCCATACTCAAACGGCCGGCGAAGATTGGCTTCGACCGAATCATCAAGCAAGGCGGGTTTCTGTTGGACGAGCACGACCTGTCTGCGAAAACGCGGCCAGCCAGCCGCGCCGCGCGCCGCACCGCGGAAATACACCTCGCCGCCCGCCAGGTCGATCAGTCCGGCCAGGGCTCGCAGAAGCGTCGTCTTGCCGCACCCCGATGGTCCAGTGAGCGCGACGAGTTCTCCTGTCGCGACCTGCAGATCGAGCCCGGTGATCAGTGTCACGCCCGCGGCGCTAGCGGACAGATCTCGGGCATCCAGTAGCGGCATATCCGCCATGTGGGTTGGTTCCTTGAGGGCGACCCTCGGCCACTTGTCAGGCCGGTTGGTCAACTGGCTCCGGTTCTGGTTCGGTCAGCCGAAGCTTGCGCAGCAGCGGCGCCATGGTAAGCCCCTGGACCACCAGCGAGAAGAACACACAGCCAAAGCCCGCCATCAGCAGGGCTGGCCTGAACTGTACCAGCGGGTTGTCCGGCGACAGCGTGCTGGCCGTTGGCAGATGCAGCAACAGGGCGATGGGGATCGAGCCACGCAGACCGCCCCAGAAAAGAACGTGCTTCCACGATTTCGGTCGCCGGCGGCCGACCTGATTTAGCGCCCAGTAGAAGCTATAGGAGACGACGGCGCGACCGGCGAGCATCGCAATAATGGCGACGACGAGCAAGCGCCACGGGTCCAGCCCGATGCTGCCTGGGATCTCACGCAACTCCAATCCGATCAGGATGAACAGGAACGAATTCAGCAGAAACTCGACCGATTCAAAGAAGCTCTCGATGGTATGGCGCGTCTTCTCGCCCATCGTAAGCCGCCGGCCGTAGTTGCCGATGAGCAGGCCGGCCATCACGGTCGCGATGACGCCGGAGAGGTGCAGCACTTCGGCAACCCAGAACGCCCCGTATGCGAGCACCACGCACAACGCGTTTTCGAGCAAATGGTCTTCGATGCGCCGCATGATGGCGAAGGCGATCAGGCCCAGCGCCGCCCCCAGCAGCAGCCCACCGGCGGATACCCTGACGAAGTCCAGGACGGCGCCGCCGAAGCTCAGTTCGTGGCCCCTCACCACCGCCTCAAAGATGATGCTGAACAACACCACGCCGGTGGCGTCGTTGAAGAGGCTCTCGCCTTCGACGAGCGTTTTGAGGTCCTCGGGTACGTTCGCTTGCTTGAATAGGGCTAGCACACTGACCGGGTCGGTCGGCGAAATGAGCGCCCCGAAGAGCATGGCCACCAGCAGCGACGCGATACCGCCCTGCCACCACACCAAGCCGCCCACTAGGAGCGTTGATACCACCACACCCGGAATGGCGAAGCACGCGATCGGCGCCAGGTGCGTGAGCAGCCGATTCAACTCCATGTGCAGGGCACCCTGAAACAGCAGCGGCGGCAAAAACACGAAGAAGATGAGTTCCGTGCTGAGCCCGGTGTTTTCGACGTCGGGGCCCCAGTGCAATACGCCGATTCCAAGCCCGACAAGCGTCAGAAAGATCGTGTAGGGCAGTTGCGTAACGTGTTTGGCGACAATGCCGACGACACACGCGAGCAGCAGCAACCCGATGTAGATTCCGACGGCATGTTCGATCGCTTCACCCATGGCGCAGCAGTGTAACCGCTTTGGCGGCGGTTACGACACGTCGCGTTGGCGCCGGGTTAGCCGGGCTATACGCTGCCCCCAGGCACCTCGCGCCTCGGATGACGAACCTCTTGCAGGAGAGCGGCAGCAATGCGGCAGACGATTCGACGATTGACGATATGGAGTGTTGTCGGCGTGACGATGGGGTTGATCTCACATGGGTTGGTGCTCGCGGCCCAGGATCAAAAGCCGGCGGAGCGTGATCCAGCACGCTGGGATAAGGACATCGCGGCGTTCGAGCACTGGGACGCGCGCAACACGCCGCCGCGCGACGGTGTCCTGTTCGCCGGCAGCTCCAGTATACGCATGTGGCCGACCGCGACGGCGTTTCCGAAACTGACGGTCATCAACCGCGGCTTTGGCGGCTGCTTCATTTCCGAGGTCAACCACTTCTTCGATCGCGTGGCGTTGCCCTACAAGCCGCGTGTGATTGTGTTCTACTGCGGCG
>JAFGRR010000238.1 GCA_016935035.1 Phycisphaerae bacterium
AGGGGATGCCGCCAAGTTGGACCGACAACGTGAACTCGCCCGCGCGGTGGTCAGAGGCTAGCGCGCGGTAACGGAAGGAGACTGACCACATGGCTGATCTGGCTGTTGTGGCACGAGTACGGCTGATCGAAGAACACGGATCGGACACGATCCCTGGATCGGCTGCAATAGGGCCGGGCGTCCCGTGTTACGCGGACGCCAACGGCAAAGCGGCTCCTGGCGCGGCAGGCGCTGCCGGAACGGCAGGCGTGATTGGCATCAACCTGTCGCACAAGCTGACGGCGGCCAACATGCCTGCGCAACTGCTGCGGCGCGGCAAGGTGGCGTTGTACGACGCTGCCGGAGCCAACATCTTAGACGGCCTGGCCTACGGTGCGCTGGTGTATCTCAGCAACACCGCTGGCCGGTTCGCTGATGCGAACGGGACCGTCACCGTGGTTTGCGGGCGCGTGATTCCTTTGTGGGAACAGAACCCGCCGACCAAAGTGCTCGACACCGACCTGCGCTGAGTGAGGAGCGATAACCCATGACCATCAAAGTTGCACCAGGGTTCATAGACCTCATAGAACTGGCCTCTCAGCGGGTCACGGAGGTCGGTTGGAACGTCGTCACCGAAGCGGTGGAGTTGTCGGCGCAGCTTCACACCGACGCCATGAACGAACTGCTGACGTCGATCTGTGAAGAACCGCCTGCCGTCAAGGAAAAGGTGGAAATCGCCGCGCGGACGGAACTGCAACCGCTCGAAGGTGAATTCGACCGGCCCAAGCCGGTTGGGGCGCTCTACAGCTACGAAGCGGGCTACCCGCTCGAACGGGGCGGCCATGCGTTCGGCACCGGGCGCGAAAGCCGGGTGGAGATGACGGTCGCCGAAGCCAACAAGTTTACCCTTCAGGGCCTCACGGCGGACGCCACCTGGATGAAGCGCCGCATTCTGCACTCTGTGTTCTGGAACGCCGCGCGCTCGTTCGAAGATAAGAAGGTCGGGACGGTTCCATGCGTGCCGTTAGCAAACGGCGACGCGCAGGAATACGTGCTGCGCAATGGCGATTCCGCAACGGACAACCACTACCTGTTCCAGGCGGTGGCCATCGACAACAGCAACAACCCGTTCCCGGCGATCTTCACCGAACTGCTGGAACATCCAGAAAACTCAGGCGACCCGGTCGTGTACGTGGCGACCAACCTGAAGGCGTCCATCGAGGCGCTGTCCGGGTTCGTCAAAAACGAAAACCCGGCCATCGTGCCCGGCAGCGGAACGGATACACTCGCCCGCCTGCCCGTGATCCCCTTTGGCGACAAAGTCCTGGGGATGGTGGACGGTTGCTGGATTGTGGAGTGGTTCGACATGCCCAGCGGGTATATGTTCGCGCACTGCGAAGGCGACGACCCGTTCATCGGCTGGCGGCAGCACAGCGCGCCGGAACTGCGCGGCTTCTTTGTGGAGTCGTACAGTGACGGCGGCGTCTTGCAGGCCACCGGCATGATCCGCTACAGCGGCTTCAGTGTGCGCAAGCGCACGAAAGCGCTGGTCATGCTGATCGGCGCGGGAGCCTACACCCCGCCAGCGGTCTACAACATGGCGTGGCTGCCGCAGTAATGCGGTGCCGATGGATGTTCGCAAGGGGCGGGCGAACCCGCCCCTTCGGGAAAGGAAACCCGTTATGGCAACCAAAAGCGCTATCGGCAAGATGCGCCAGGATGCGCTCGACCGCATGGTCGCGGCCATGCAGGTCTTTAACGACCTGTTCAGCCTGCCGCCGCTTCACCTTGACCGAATCATCTATCACGACCCGGCCTACCAGGAAGCGGCCCGGCTGACGGCGCTGGCGGACTGGCTGCATGAACTGCTCGATGTGGTGGACGCGCCCGACGCCGATAACCCGGACGTCCGGCTGGGCCTGGTCCGGCTGGTGCTGGACGCAGTCCTGCGTGAGCACACCGTCGCCAAGTTGCAGGAGCTCGCCGATCAGTTCGATATCGCCTTAGGCGACGCGACCCGTAAAGACGATCTGGTCCGCGTCATCGCTGAAGCCCTCACCGGCAAGGCGATCCAGGTGGTGGACGAAGGCGAGATACCCGTCAATCTGCTGCCGCCGGTGGCCGTCAACCAGCATTACAACGTGCTCGACGTGCCGGACGGCAAGGCGCTGCGCGTGTATGCAGTCGAAACGGCCTGGCCGCCCGCGCCTGCTGAAGAACTGGCGGAGGTCTGATGGGTGCTTACACGACCGGCGCAGCGGTCTACCAACTGCTGCTGGACATGAACGTTGGCCCGCCGTCCCGCCTGACGCCCGAAGAGATCGAGCCGATTATCACCGGCATCGAGGCGCAGGTAAACGGTGTGCTCAAGGCGCAGGGCTATGCGGCGGTTCCGGCCACCGGGACCAACGACGTCGCCATGATCCGCGAACAGGTGCGGAAAAAGGCGGCGACGCAGGTCTACGTGACCCTCAACCAGCCGCAGCGCTCGCCGGACTGGGTGCGGACCTGGGACATCGACTTTTCAGAGTGGATGAACATGCTGCGCCAGGGCCAGCTTCGGCTTGTCGATCAAGCGCCGGATGTGGGCCAGGAAGGCCAGGTCGTTGTGATCCCTTTCCGTAAGCTGCCTATGCTGCCCACGGAGGACTAAATGTCGATTGCCGTGGTGACGAAGACCATCCGAGCACGGTCGGCGCTGTGGGATGATGCGACGTTCCGGCGCGACCTGCAACTCGCCAACAAGGCGGAAGCGCAGGCCATGCGCCGCGACTACCAGCGCTGCACCCGGACCTGGGCGCACGAGGTCACGTTCGTGCAGATCACGACCTCTCGCGGCCCCGACCTCATCGTCATCGTCGGCACCGACGACCCGATTTTTCGCTACGTCAACGATGGCACGCGGGTGCGCCGGGCGCTGATGTCGCCCGACTTCGAAGCCAAAACCCGGCCCGGTTCGCTGGACTCGCGGCCCGGCCAGGGCGGCGTGGTGTTCATCAGCCGCGACCTGGAACTGCCGGGGATCGAGGCCCGCGATTTTACCGGGCAGATCACCCGCCAACACAAAGGCCCGTATAAACGCCGCATCGAGCAGGCCATGAAACGCGCCCGCTCCCGTGCGGCAAGGAAGTGACGCATGACCAAACCAAAACCGGACGCTGCACCTGCCGCGTCCGACTCGCACGCCCCTGCTGCCACCCCCGATCCGCTCCGGGCGGCTGTTGCGGTCTTCGTTGAAGCGCTCTGCGCTGAAGGACCTGACCGTATCACCGACCGGCTGCTGGTCGAGTTACGCGCGGTCGGCGTCAGCACGATCCAGGACGCTGCCCCGCACCGTTTGGGTGACCTCAAACGGGCGCTGGGCGCGACCCTGGGGTATGACGCCCACGCGCTGCTGGCAGCCATTGAACCTCACCGGAGGACCAAATGAGCCGTATCCGTAAAGGAGCCGACGTGCTGACCTTCCAGCGCCACATGCTGTCGTGGCTGCAACGTGAAGGCCCGGCCCCGGACTCCCCTCTTGAACTGTTCAGCCTGTACGGGGCGATGGGCGGGTTTGAGGAACCGCAGGGCGAACCTGAACCGCGTTTCCGCAAGAGCCTGTCGCAGCGCAGAGGATTCCGGAAGGTGGGGGAAAGCTACGGCACGCCCGAAGCCTCCACCACCAGTTTCACCGAAGGGATGCCACGCGCATCGGCGACCTTACTCAGCCGTCTCAAACAGTCGGGGGAAAAGTTCAGCGTGCAGGTCCTGGTGGACCAGGACGCCGACCCCGAAGACCCGACCAAGTGGCAGACGAAGATCATCTTCGAAGGCGTCACCCTCACCAGCTACAAGTCCAGCGGGGCGCTGGAAGGCTTCGACAGCGACGACGAAGTGACGGTCGAAGCGGAAGCCAGCTACGACGCCCGCGCCGACGTGTTCCCTATCCAATTCGGCCCAGTAGCCGCGACCGAGATCACCGTCCCGGTGCTGGCGGCGGCAGTGTATCCCCCGGATGACCGGGGCAACAACGCCAAAAAGGAAATCTACCTGGTGACGGCGGTCGATGCGACCAACCCGTACCTGGTGTGGACCCAAAACGGCGGGCTGACCTGGACGGCGACGCAGATCACCGCCCTGACGACTGCCCCGACCGACATCGCCATCGTGGGGAGTTTCATCCTTATCACGTCGCAGGCGGGCAACTGTTACGTGTATGCGCGCCGCAGCGCCCCCGCCACGCTGACCAAAGTCACCGGCGGATTCGTGGCGACCAAAGGCCCAAACGCCCTCTACGCGATCTCGCTGGCGAACATCTTCATGGTCGGCAACGGCGGTTACATCTACAAACTGACCTTACCCGGCCAGCCGGTGACGGTCATCAACGCCGGAGTCGCCACGACCCAGAACCTCAACGACATCGCCGGGTTTGGCGACGCGCTAGTGGCCGTCGGCGCGGCGAACGCCATGGTCGCCAGTTACAACGGCGGCAAATCGTGGTCGCTGCTGACCGGC
>JAFGRR010000239.1 GCA_016935035.1 Phycisphaerae bacterium
CTGGCAGCCGCTCCGCGGCCGTCCTTTCATCCCGGTGCCGCGACGGCGCACCGCGACCGTCACCCTGGTGCGGGCCGGGGTTCGTCCTGTTTGTTCACGGGTCTGCACTTGCAACGCTATCCAATATCGGCGTAAGCCTGCCCGGCGGACAGGCGATCGGCACGGCGGCATGGGACGCGTTGCGCTGGTAGGGGGGAGAGGACCTGCCGGGCGGACCATATCGGACCACCGCGCTCTGCACGTTGCCACCGAGGTGCCGACGAATACGCCGCACTCCTCAGTCGAGCTTAGCGAACGCGCGGAGGCGTTTCAAGCGTGGCCCCTGGGGCACGGCCGGTGATGAGGGAGTGGGCAGGCCCCGGCGCCATCTTTCGCCCGGACCTGCCCATGATCAGAAGCACCGCCGATAACTCGCCGACCGGCTGGCGGTGGGGCCGGCCGGAGGCAATCCTGAAGCTCCACCTGGATCAGAGCCGCGACCGTGAGGGAGCGGTTGCGGCGAGCACTGGACGATTCCTCCGACAACCGCTTTCTGACGGGCGCGGCTCTGTCATCGTTTTCGATCGGCCGCGCTAACGCGGCGCCAGCAGCGCGACGAAGTTGTCGATGTCGAATACGTCTATGCGACCGTCGCCATCGCAGTCCGCGCGTGCGAGGTCGCAGTTGGAATAAGCGGTCACGTACTGCGCTGGATCGATGATCGCCAGCACAAACGAGTCAACGTCGATCAGGTCCACGATGCCGTCACAGTTCGTATCGCCTAGTCCGTCGCATTCATCCGGCCGACCGTTACCGTTGTAGTCAGTGGATGTCTGGTCGGCGATATCACATTCATCCAGGATGCCATTGCCGTTGCAGTCGGCGCCCGCCAGATCGAATCGGTAGACTGAGCCGGCGTTGTGGCCGCCCAGCGTGTCGCCGGCCGCTCCGATCAGGGCCATCGAACCGGCGACGTCAAGCCCAATACCAACCAGGTTGCCGTCGACAGCATCGTCCGGGACGAGCATTCCCAGTGCGCTCCAACTCGACCCGATCAACTGGTACGGGAAGACGGTGCCGGTCTCGCCAGCGTCACTGGCGTGCGCCGTGCTACCGACCAGCGCGTAGCCGTCGCCGATAGCGACCGTCTCTCCGGCATAGTCACTGTTGTTCAGACCACCGGGCACGAGTTTGGCCTGCTCGGTCCAGGTTGTTCCGCTGCGATGGAAGATGTAAGCGGCGCCGGCGTCGGTGCCGGCATCGTCGTCGAATGGCGCGCCGGCGATCAGATAGTCGCCGCGAATGTCAACCATCACACCGAGGTTGTCGTTGTTGCCGCCATCGGAGGCGAGCAGCTTCGACTCGAACGTCCAGGCCGATGAGACCGAGCGATAGACGTACACAGCGCCGGCGGAGGCGCCGCTCTGGTTGTCGTAGAAAGCACCGACGGCGAGCGTATCATCGGCCGCCGCGAGCGATGCCCCGAAAATCTGCGCGAGATGGCCGTCGGTGCGGGCGAGTTTGCCCTGCTGGACCCAAGTCTCGCCCTCACGGCCGAACACGTAGACCGAGCCGGACGCCTCGCCGTAATCGTTGTCCAGCGGCGCCCCGACGAAGATGGTGTCGCCGCTGATCGCGACGGCGTATCCAAAGTACTGCTGCGCGAAGCCGTCGCCGGGCGTCAGCCGAGCTTCCTGGTTCCAATTCTGTCCGTCATGGCGGAACACATAAGCGGTCCCGGAGAGGCTGCCCACGACACTCTTGAACGGCGCGCCAACCACTGCGAGATCGCCGTCGAGCGCCACGCCGATCGCGAAACGATCCGTCGCCGCGCCATCCGCCGCCAGCAGCTTGGCCTCCTGGACCCAGGATGATCCGGCCTGACTGAAGATGTACGCGGCGCCGGCGCTGTTGCCGTTGGTCGAATCGCCGTAGGCGCCGATGATCGCGCGCGTGCCGCAAATCGCGATCGGCACACCGAACAGCTTGTTCGCGGTCGCGTCCTCGGCGAAGAACTCGTCGAGCTGAGTGGCGGACATCTCGCATTCGTCCGGCAGGTTGTTGCCGTTGCAATCGGCACAGGCGCCCGATGCGACGTCGCACTCGTCGAGAATGCCGTTGCCGTTACAGTCGGTTGCGGTGCCGTCGGCGAGTTCACACTCGTCCGGCGTTGTGTTGGCGTTGCAATCGTCGCTGGTGCCGTCGGTCAGATCGCATTCGTCCGGCGTGGCGTTGTGGTTGCAGTCGAGGCTGGTGCCGGACTCGATGTCCATGTCGTCCGGTATAGTGTTGCCGTTGCAGTCCTCACAGGCATCCGGAATGCCGTTGTCGTTGATGTCCGGCTCGCCGTTCTGAATGTCAATGCTGTCGTGCAGGCCGTTGTTGTTGCAGTCGCCGAGCTGGATAAAGTACACGTCCTGTTCGCCGTTGAAAGTGGCGGCGTACGCGACGTTGGCGTGCACGTCATCCGAGATGATCTGGTAGTAGTCGCCGAGCTTGGCCTGGTTGGGCCAGCCCAGAAAGCTGTCGAAGACCGGTGTGACGGGCACGTTGCCTCTCCAGGTGTCGCCGGCGTCGGTCGAGTATGCGTAGAAGAGCTGGCAGCGGTTCACCTCGCCAGTGTTGCGCGTGTCGTTCCAGACGACGTCAAGGCGGCCATCGGGCGCGATGCCGATTGTCGCGAACCACTGCCAGGCGCCATTGTCGCTGGGATCGTTGTTGATGCGTTTGCCCGGCTTCCAGTTGACACCGCCATCCTCAGTGCGGCGGAAGTGTATGTCCATCGGGTCGTCGGCGATCGACGACTTGACCGAGCAGATGACGTAGGCGTTGCCGCGCGTGGGGCCGTTCGAATGATCGACGACTACCTGGGCCTGTCCGAGGAGGCCGTCGGGGTTCGGCCCCGCGCCCATCAGCAGTTCACCGCCCAGCAATACGCGGCTAGTGTAGAAGGACGGCGTGGCGTTGGGGTCGGCCGCGTTCGTCGAGTGAGCGAAGAGAAAGGTGTCATACGTTCCGCCGCCCGCCTGCACACCAGCGACATATATGTCGCCGTCAGGTCCGACCGCGGTGGTGCCGAAGGAGGGTCCCATCGCGACCTCGGCGGGATACTCGAATGTGGCTCCGCCGTCGAACGAGCGTGTGAAGGTCAGTGGGCCGCAGCAGTTGGCGTAGCGTTGCCAGCAGATGTAGATGTTGCCCTCACCCGGGCCGCCCGTGCGGTCAATAGCCATCCACTGCTTGTCGCCGCCGTAGGCCGGTACGCCGTCGCTCCAGGTCACGCCGGCGTCGGTGGACTTCCAGACATTGACCGCGTAGTTGGCGCCGGCGTCGGAGTACAGGCCGCAGTAGTAGAAGTTCCCGGCGCTATCAACCTCCAGCACGGGATCACTGCGAAAAACGCCCGGGTCGAGCACGCCGGGAAAGGTCCAGGTCTGGCCGCCGTCGTGGCTGTA
>JAFGRR010000240.1 GCA_016935035.1 Phycisphaerae bacterium
CCCGCCGAAACGCCGCAATGTGCGGACGATCAGGTCACGCTCGGCGTCGGAGAGGATCGTGCCGTCACGATACTGGACACTTTCGCTGGGTGCCGACTGGGACTTGATCGGCCCGGACAGCAGCGGCGAGATCGTCCCTGGCCCAACATCGCGGCCGGACTCAAGCACACACACGCGTTCACAGAGGTTTTGCAGCTCGCGTACGTTGCCCGGCCAGCCGTAGTCACACAGCAGGGTCAGTGTCTCGCGGTTGAACTTCGGGCGCTCGCGGCCCTCGCGTTCACATACGCCAGTGACGAAATGATCGAGCAGCAGGGGAATATCCTCGCGGCGGTCGCGCATGGGCGGCACCTCGATCGGGAGCACGCTGAGGCGGTAGTACAGGTCGGCGCGGAACCTGGCCTTAGCGGACCAGTCGCGCAGGTCGCGGTTGGTCGTGGCGATCACGCGTACATCGACGCGGCGGGTGACGGAGCTGCCGACGCGCTCGAACTCGCGTTCCTGCAAGACGCGCAGCAGCTTGGCTTGCAGCGACGGCGCGATCTCGGAGACCTCGTCCAGCAGCAGCGTGCCGCCGTCGGCCAGCTCGAAACGCCCCTTGCGCATTCGGTCGGCGCCGGTGAACGAGCCCTTCTCGTGGCCGAACAGTTCGCTTTCCAGCAGCGTCGGCGAAAGGGCGGCACAGTTCACGCACAGCATCGGCTTGTCAGCACGCGACGAGGCGTCATGGATCGCGCGGGCGATCAGCTCCTTGCCGGTGCCGCTCTCGCCCGTGATGAGCACGGTGGCGGTGCTCTGAGCCACGCGCTGGATCTTCTCGAGCACGGGCTTCATGGCCGGCGATTCACCGATCAGTTGCCGCTTGGAGGTCAGATCCTCGATCGTGCGGCGCATGGCCTCGTTGTCGCGCACCAGGTCACGCTCACGAACGGCGCGTTCGATGAGGATCGCGATCTCGTCGGCGTTGAACGGCTTTTGGATGTAGTCGAACGCGCCGAGCTTCATGGCCTCGACGGCGGTCGTCACCGAGGCGTACGCGGTCATGAGAATCACGGGCACGTCCAGGCCCAGCCGGCGCATCTCGCGCAGCAGCCCGACGCCGTCCATTCCCGGCAAACGTAGATCGGTCAGCACCACATCAAAGGAACGCTGGCGGATGTTCGTCAAGGCGTCCTGGGCATTGTCAAACGCAAAGACCTGGTGATCCTGAGCGGTGAGCGTGGCCTGAACGGATTCACGCATGAGCGCCTGGTCATCTACAACACATACACAAGCCATAGTATTCACCCTTCCCTTATTAGGCCGCATTGGTCTGCTGGCCACTGGCATCCGTCACCCTGGTGCCGTCACCAACTGGTGCGGCCGGCAGGACAATAACAAACTCGGCACCACCCTCGGCACGGTTGTGCGCCGAGAGCTGACCGCCATGCGCCTCGATCAGGCGATGCGCGATCGTCAGCCCCAGGCCGGTGCCGTTGTCTTTGGTGGTGAAGAACGGTTCAAAGAGACGTTCGCGGACTTCGTCCGGCAAACCTGGTCCCTGGTCACTCACGCGAATCTCGACAAACTCATCGCCGCAACGTGACACGTTCACGACGACGGCGCTGCCTGGCGCGGATGCCTCGGCGGCGTTACTGATCAGGTTGACCAGCACGCGCTGCAGCCCGCTGGGGTGGCCCGGGACTTCGAGCTCGTGGTCCGGGCACTCGGTCGTGAGGACGACGCCCTCGCGCTCGAGTACGCCCTGGCAGACCTCGGTGGCGCGTTCGAGGATGGCGGCGAGCCCGCAGGACGACAGCCGCCCATCGCGCGGCGCCAGCGCCAGCGTGTCGCAGACGACGCCGTCGATGGCCTGCACGCCGTTGTCGATTTTCCCGATCAACTCGAGGGCCGCTTGCACGTCTTCCTGTTCGACGACGTGTCGCAGCAGGCCGGCGTAAAGCTGAATGGCGCCGAGCGGGTTTCGCACCTCGTGCGCCACGCCGGCGGCCAGCTCGCCCAGGGCAGCCAGCCTGCGTCGGCGTTCCAACTCGCGGTCCTTTGAGGCCAGTTCGGCACGCAGCCGGGCAACCTCGCGCTGCAGCAGCTCGTGCGTGTTCTGAAGCCGCTGGGCCACGTTCATGTAGTCGCGCAGAACCTCGCCCAGCTCTCCGGCCAGGTTGGGAACCACCGCTGTCGTTTCGCTCATCACACTCATGAGTAGCGCTCGCCCTCGGACTACCCCGTTACGTCGGCGCCAGTGGGGCCGGCGTTCTTGCGCGCCTGGCGCGCGTACGCCGCGTTGGCCGTCTGGCCTCCCGCGACCTCGTTGATCTCGTTCGCGATCATCTGCTTCCGCGCCGACAACAGTGCGCTGTCCTCGCGATCCGACTTGAGGATCACTTGCAGCATCGTGTTGATGTCGCCGAGGATTTCGGCCGCCCGGGCACGCGTGTCGTCCGGGAGGGCACCATAGGTGTCGCCCCAATTGCGGCGGTAGGGGGCCAGCTTCACGTTGAGCTGCGCCAGGCGGGTCACGAGCGTCTGGCGTTCGCGCAGCACGTCGAGCAGCCGCTCGGGCGTGTTGCTGGAGATCAGCCCGCGCTGTTGCTCGGCCAGCTTCCGCAACCGATCGTATAGATCGCGTTGCTGTGAGAGCAGCTCGATCAGCCGTTCCGCGTCTGTTGTCTGTGGCAAATCCGCCATACTGGGTCTCCTCGCGATCTCGGCCGCGACCTTAGTTGCCTTCCGCCAATGCCGTGCGGAACAGTGGGGAGCCGGCCAACGCTGTCAGGTAACGATCCCAATGATCTCGACTAGTTCCCTCGCCGTGTTCGGCGAAGGTATCGTCCGGAATACTCTTCAGCAGCCAGCGCGCCTTCTCGACAGCGCGGGCGGCTTCGACGTGTTGTCCAAGACGCAGATGCACGTTCGCAAGCTGTACCTGCGCCGTAAGTGCCTCGGGCCGCGTCTCATAGCGCACCGCCGCCGCCTGGTACAGATCGAGCGCTGTATCGAGTGACGCCGTGTCGCCCAAGGCCAGCAGGCAATCGCCGCGGCTGAATAGCGCCAGACGCTCGTATTCCGTCCGCTGATTGCCCAGCCCCTGTTTGTCCGTGTTACGCAGGAAGCGGTCGTACAGGGCGGCGGCTGTCTCCAAGCGCGTGCGTGCCTCACGCTCGGTCGCCGCCTGAGTCGAGGTGTCGCTCTTCTGGGCACGCAGTGACTCAGCGCTGCGGCGATAGGTCTCGGCCGCCAGGAACAGTGCCCGGTCGCTCAATGCGTCGTCGGGGTACAAACGCTGAAAGACCTCGAGCCGGCTGGTCGCCTCGGCGTAACGTCCCGCCCGCAGGAGCAACTGGCATTGCCGTAGCAATGCGTCGCGATAGGTCGTTGCCTCGGGACCGAAATGTTCGCCGGACAACAGTTCGTCGAGCACCGCCTCGGCCTCGTCCAACCGGTCCTCGCCTTGGGCGATCAGGCAGTCCGCGATCGAGACCTGGGCCTGTGCCGCCTCGGCCAGCGTGGGGAATGCTTCGATCAACTCGCGATACCAGCGGATGGCCTCATCGTACTGGCCCTCGAGTTCGTAGCCCTCGCCCAGACGAACCAGGGCACGGGCCAGACGCGGATCATCCTGTACCAGGTTGACGTACTTCGTCAGCATACGCCGCGCGTCACGTACCCAGCCGCCCTCGTCATATTGACTGGCCGACAGCCAGATCAGCGACTGAATTCGTTGCCCATCTTCCACCAGCGGGACTGTCTGCTCGAAGTAGCTGCCGGCTGAGCGGCGGTAAGCGCTGGCCGCGCTTTCAGTCGTGTCGTTGTCGGCTGCCTCCGCGTATACCTCCGCGAGTTGTTCGCCGACCTGCGCGCGACGGTCGCGGTCACCCGCCGCGATGTTGCGCAACGCCGATGTCAGGTAGTCGATTGCCCAGTCGTACTCGCGGCGCTGGTGTCGCCGATCGAACGACTCGACCAGGGCGGCGATCAGCTCCGCGCGGCCGCCGTACTGAGCCTCGGGCGTCTGTTCCAGGTGTGCGGCCACTGCACCGAAGGCTGCCAACGCCGCCTCGTGCCGCTCAAGCTCGTCCAGGGCACGCCCGCGGCCGATCGTGGCCGTGATCCACAGATCATCCTCTGTGTGCATGTCGAGCACGGCGTCAAAGGCCTGCAGGGCCCGTTCCGGCTGCTGTTCGAGAAGATGGAGCTTGCCGGCGAGGCATTTGTTCAACGCCGGAAGATCCGAGTCGACTCGTCGGTCCGCCGCAACGCGCGACCCATCCGCCAGCCACTCCTCGATCCAGTCGATGATGGGCTCGGCTTCGTCGAAACGGTGTTCATGGACCATCACCAGGCCCAGGAGGTACTCGTAATATCCTCGCAAATCCGAGGTCTTGAGAACGCCGCCATGTTGCTGGACCAGTGTGCGAGCCAGGCCCGCGTCGCCGGCGTCGAGCGCCTCGGTCACGGCCCGGCGCAACGCCCACCAAAGAAGGCCGGCGTCGGCGCCGTCGTTTTCCAGCAGCGTGTAAAGCGCAGTCCGCCACTCCTCCTCGTACAGCGGTCGACCGTCCAGCACCACCACCAGCCGCTGCAAGGCCGTTCGTCGCTGGTCAACTGTTGGATTGCGTTCAAGGACCTGGCGATAGCTGAAGACCGCGGCGTCGCCGTGTCCGAGCCAATCCTGAGCGCGGGCCAGTCGCAGGGCAGCGCCGGCATCCGGCGCGTGGCCCATTTCGTTGGCCCGCTCTTGGTGTTCAATGATCAGGTGAACGTTGTCTGCGTTGCGTTGCTCGCGTCCGTTCTCATATTGGAAGACCAGGTCGGCGAGCACGGCGTGCAGATGGGCTTGAGCCGCCTCGGGCAACGGAGGTTTCATGTCGAGCAGGTTTGCGACCCCGTCGACCGCGGCTGTGATCTCGCCCGCCTCGGCCAAAAGCCGCACGTCAGCCAGCAGCGCGTCCACGTCGACCGACACCGGGGCCGGTCGCACGCGGTACAGCGTGATGCAGGCGACCGCCGCGGCCACCAGTGCCACGGGGATCTGCCAGCGTCCCGCCAAGAACTCGGCCGTCTTATGACCTAGCTGCATAGTGCCCATCCAGAGCTTTTTCGTCGCATCCTTGCCCAGGCGCGGCGCCGACGTTCAGCCCGCCGGCATCCGCCTACGACCCTATCGGAAGAAAGTGCGCGGATACTGCACCCGCAAAACCCCGCCGCCGTCGCGCCGCAGCCTGGTGGCCCCTACAGTTTGCGCACGCGGCCGACCGATATGACTAGATGTAATCGGAAGCTGTAGGATGGACAGATGTCCGATAATGATCCCATAGTTCTTCTAATAACGGCCGATGCAAGCTTGGTGGATGCCATAGAGCAAAGGCGACCGCCAGAGTGTCGGCTGACGGTTCGTGCTCCACAGGATCCCCCCCTCTGTGATCCGCCGGCATGCCAGTGCTGGGTCGATCTTGACAGTGCCCCCGATATCAGCCCGCCACCCGCGCGACGTTATGTGTATTTCCATAGTTCAGCGGTCCGCCCTCCCGCGGATCGGCCGACGGGCATCTTCGTCCCCAGGCGGTCGGCTGACCTGCTCATTGACGTATTGTGGGCGGATGCCAGCATGCTCTCTGACACCCGGCCGCTGTCCGCGCGTGACAGCGAACCGGGCGCTCTGCCGGCCTGGGTGACTGACTTTCAGGTGCTTGGTTTGCCCGAGCTCTACCGCCGCTGTGCTTATCATCTCCCGCCGCGGCTCGGATACGAGCGCGGGTCGCTCTACGTGCATGACCCGGCGCGCCGCGTGCTGACGCTGGCAAGCACGAATCATGAGCGGCCGCTAGACGTCGACATCAGCATGGATGCCGGCGCGACACACCTGATGGTCGCCGCCGCCCAGAGTGGCGAGTTGCTGCGGCTTGACAATGCCGCACGCGAGAAAGACCGGCGACTGGTTCCACGCAATGGGCGCGACGGCAACTACCGCGATGGGGCGTGCCTGGTGGCGCCGCTATTCAGCAAGGGCGTGCTGCGCGGCGTGCTGAATCTCAGCGGGCGCGTGGGCCGGCGAACTGGTTGCAACGGTGTGATGCTGCCGGCACTGTTGCGTTTCCTGGGCCGAGCCCTCGAAAACGCCCAAACCCACGAACAGGCCTGCACCGAGGCCCGCATCGACGCCTTGACCGGCCTGTACAACCACCGCTGGATGATCGAGGCGCTCGAATCGGAGATTCGGCGAGTCCAGCGGTTCGGTGCGGCGCTGTCCGTACTGCTGATTGACGTGGACCGACTGAAGGTCGTCAACGATATGCACGGTCACGCAGCCGGCGATTTGCTGCTGCGTCACATGTCGGGGAAGATCTCGGCGCAATTGCGGCGTTTCGATGCCGCGGCGCGGATCGGCGGTGATGAGTTCGTCGTCATGCTGCCGTCCACGGACGCGGTCGGCGCGGCGCACGTCGGCGGGCGCATCCTGGATTCCATCCGCCGCGATACGCTGCGTTTTCGCGATACCGCCCTGCCGACGACCGCGAGCCTGGGCGTATCCGCCTGGCGTCCCGGATGGCAGGCCCAGCAACTCATCGAAGCCGCCGACCACGCCATGTATCGTGCCAAGCAGCAGGGCCGCAACCGCGTGGTGGTCGCGAACCCGCCCGATATTGATCCGGCGGCGGGCGGCAGCAACGTGATCTCGCTCACCGCGCAGGCACGCCGTTGAGCGGAGCCCTTTTTGACGCAA
>JAFGRR010000241.1 GCA_016935035.1 Phycisphaerae bacterium
CGCGTGGCTCACGGTGCACCGCACGTTCGGCGCGATTGAGTCGATCACCGCCCGTTGCTGGAACGACCTGATCGAGCTGGTGATTCCCGAGGCCGATCGCGGAATCAGCGGCGTGTTTGGCGACGAGGCCGCCGTCACGCATCTGCTGGACGCGTCGGTTTCGATTCGGCGAGCTTGGGCTACTGACGACGTCGTGGTCGGCCTGACGGCCCGGCGCGACCGGCTGGTGGTGCTGAACGCCAATCGGCCGGGCCGCGAAGCCGAGGATATTCCCCTGGCTCGGCAGGTCGGGCATTCGATTCAGGATGCCTGCATCGTGGCGAACGTCAGCCGCGATGTCGCGTCTGACGATGGTGTTGAGGCGGGGGAGAGCTGATGCAGGCACGTGATGCCCAAGACACGCGGCGCGAGTGTCCGAACTGCGGACATCGCGTGCGAGCACGCGCCGGAAACCCGCCACGTTTCTGCCGCGTCTGCGGGCATCGGCTTGCGACCGTGGCACAATCGCCGGCGATACCGCAGTTGCAGGTCGGGTACGCGGGTTCGCCCGCGGCGGAGACTGATGGCAAGGCCGTCGCGTCGCTGTTGCTGGGGATCACGGGGCTCTTCATTCCGCCGTTGGGACTGCTGGCCATCGTCTTTGGCCTAGCGGCGCGCGCGACGATCGCGGCACGACCGCAGGAGCGGACTGGTAAGGGACTGGCGATGGCGGGGATCATGCTGGGGGCGATTGAAACGGTGCTGATGTTGGTGGTCTGCGGCGGAGTACGCATCGCCATCTGACGCGTCAATGCGAGTTTGGCAAGTAACGATCCGAACCCGCCCAGTGATGGCCGGTTTCCTGTCGTTGATATCACGGGCGGGCGGCCTACCCTACTGGGCGGACTCCCGTGTGTGCCATGGTTCCGTGAACCGTGCCTTCAGTTTCCGTTTGGCAGACTGTGAGTCGTACGCATTGCGACGGGGACTTTGGGAGCAGGGCAACGAAGCCGGCCGACGAGACGTCGGCCGCTACATGAGGGCTCTGACTTGGTGGGATGTCGGGTTATACTGTTGGGCACCCGGATAAATCACAGGAGCGCGAATATGGCCGTCCAGACGACTGGTGCCCGAACCGTGCGTGCCCCGCGCGGCATGCATTTGTCGTGCAAGGGTTGGCAGCAGGAAGCCGCCCTGCGCATGTTGATGAACAACCTCGACCCCGACGTGGCCGAGATGCCCGAGCAACTCATCATCTATGGTGGGTCGGGCAAGGCCGCGCGCAGTTGGCCCGATTTCGACCGCATCTGCGCCACGTTGCGCCGGCTTGAGAACGACGAGACTATGCTTGTGCAGTCGGGACGCGTTGTGGGGGTCGTGAAGACGCACGCCGACGCGCCGCGCGTGCTGATCGCCAATTCGCTGCTCGTGCCACGCTGGGCCACCTGGGACGAGTTCCGCCGGCTCGAAGCCCTCGGCCTGACGATGTACGGCCAGATGACCGCCGGCAGTTGGATTTACATCGGCACGCAGGGCATCCTGCAGGGCACCTACGAGTGCTTCGCCGCCTGTGCCCGCGAGCACTTCGGCGGGACGCTCAAGGGCAAGCTGGTCGTCACCGGCGGGCTCGGCGGCATGGGTGGGGCCCAGCCGCTGGCGGCGACGTTCAACGAGGCTGCCTTCCTTGGCGTCGAGGTGGATCGGGCGCGGATCGAGCGGCGTCTGCAAACCAAGTATTGCGACCGCATGACGGACAAGCTGGACGAGGCGCTGGGCTGGGTGCTGAGGGCCCGTGATGCCGGCGAGGCGCTGTCGGTCGGGCTGGTCGGCAACATCGCCGACGTGCTGGCCGAGCTCATCAAACGCGACATCACGCCCGATGTGCTGACCGATCAGACCTCGGCCCACGACGCGCTCAACGGGTACGTTCCCAACGGCATGAGCTATGACGAGGCGCTGAACCTGCGCAAGAGCGATCCGGATGCGTATACCGCCGAGTCGTATCGCACGATGGCTGAGCACATGCGCTCGATGCTCGAACTGCAACGCCGCGGCGCGATCACGTTTGACTACGGCAACAATCTGCGCGGCCAGGCGCAAGAGGCCGGCGTGGAGAACGCGTTCGACGTGATCGGCTTTGTGCCGCTGTTCATTCGGCCGCTGTTCTGCGAGGGCTCGGGGCCGTTTCGTTGGGCGGCGTTGTCGGGCGATCCGCATGACATCGCCGTCACGGACAAGGCGGTGCTAGATACGTTTCCCGAGGAAAAGGCGCTGTGCCGCTGGATACGCTTGGCGGGGGCGAAGGTCGCGTTTCAAGGCTTGCCGTCGCGCATCTGTTGGTTGAAATACGGCCAGCGGGCCAAGATGGGGCTGATCTTCAACAGCCTGGTGCGCAAGGGGCTGGTCTCGGCGCCGATCGTGCTGGGACGTGACCACCTCGATTGCGGCTCGGTGGCCTCGCCGAACCGCGAGACCGAGGGCATGAAGGACGGCTCCGACGCCATCGCCGACTGGCCGATTCTCAACGCGCTGCTCAATACCGCGTGCGGCGCGACGTGGGTCTCGGTGCATCACGGCGGCGGTGTGGGCATCGGCTACTCGCTGCATGCCGGGCAGGTGATCGTCTGCGATGGCACGGACGCGGCAGATGCCCGGCTGCGGCGCGTGCTGACCGCCGACCCGGCGACGGGCATCTTCCGGCATGCAGACGCGGGATATGAAAAGGCCATCGAAGTTGCCCGGCAGAAGAACATCGACGTGCCGGGTTTGGGGTAGATCGCTACAAGCGGAAAGCAAACGGGCCCGCGTTCCGATGGAACACGGGCCCGTCTTGTGTGCTCAGACAAATGCCTACGGCCTACTCAGGGGCGAATTCACTCTCGCGACCGTAGATCACGTAGACCTCACCGGCGTCCTGCTTGCCGGCCACATCGGCGAGCATCGCGCTGATCGCGAAGTCGTCGATGCCATCGGCATTGAGGTCACCCAGCCTCGCCACGCCGCGCGAGTAGGCGGTCAGCGAGTTGCCCGGAGCGCTGGGTTCGCTTCCGGTAATGACCTTCTGGCCGCCGCCGAGCTGATCGCCGCCGACGTGGCCGATGAAGATGGCGCCCGGCAGGGCGACTGTTCCGACGTCGGTCAGGCTGAAGGTGTAGGTTCCGCCAGTGCGTTCGTCGATGTCATCATCGCTCATGCCGTAGATGAGATAGACGACGCCGACGTCGACTTCGTCGGTGCTGTCGCCGTTGATGTCACGATCGGCACCCGGGGCGGCGATCATGAAATCGGCGTAGCCATCGCCATCGACGTCGCCGATGCCGGCGACGTTAGCGCCGGCGAGGTCGTCGTCGTCGGCACCTGTGAAGCGGAGTGCCTCACCGGTGGGGATGGTGCTGGGCTGCCAGCCGCCGGCACCGCTCAGCAACGTGGACGAGCCAAGCAGGATGACGGCTTCACCCGTGCCACTGCCGTTCGTGTTGACGTCGTTGGCGCCCTCGTTACCGACGATGACGTCGGCGTAGCCATCACCGTTGATGTCACCGGCGTCGTCGAAGACACGGGCGAGCTTCTCGCCGGCGGATGCACCTTGCAGCAGCACGCCGTTCAAACGGCTGGAATCGGTCAGGTCGCGTGCCAGGTTTTCGAGGAGGTAGTCACCCTCGACACCCTGGGCGCGGCCGTAGACGATGAAGATCGAACCCACCACCGGACCGGTGAACGCGACGGTTGGCGGCGAGCCCGGCGTCACGACCGTCTGGTTGATGTTGGGTGATCCGACGGCGAAGTCGCGCACGCCGTCGCCGTTAACGTCGCCGAGCGAGGCGACGAACGAAATGCCGGCGTTGGCGTGCGGGCCGACGATCTGCGGCGTGCGGTCGACGTTATAGCCGGCCGTCGCAGTGGGATACGGCGTGTAGCCGGATGCCTCTTCGGCGGCTGGTAGCGTGCGTAGGAGTTCCTCACGCGTGACGCAACCGCCGCCATCGAAGCGCTCTGGGATTGGATGATCGTCTGCCTGATAGTTGCCACGCCATGAGCCGACGGTCTCAATGATGTAGTTGTGCGGCACCGGCATTGTGTAGTCGTTGCGCGTCGGGATCTGCGCATCGACGGTCGGGTAGCGCACGCCCGGCTCGATCCACAACTGAGCGAGATTGGTCGAGGGCGGGTTGAAGCTGGTGCGGACGTTGGTACGCAACTGGTAAACCACGCCGGCGCCAGTGCGATCGCTCGCCAGCAGCGGAACATCGCTGGTGACGGCGGTGTGCTTGGGCGAACTGATGTACAACCAGTTGCCGTCGCTGGCAACCCCGAAGCCGAACCGGTCTTCGACCTGCTGGCCGAGGACGCGTGCCCCGACCGAGGTGGGCGGTAGCGTGACATCGCCGCGCTGATACGATGCAGGGTATCCCGACGAAGTCTCCTGGCTCAGGCATCCGAGGAAGCCTGTCCAGGCAACGACATTGACCGGTCCGAGCGGGACCTGCCAGCCGGCCGTATTCACGCTTGTCAGCGGCAGAGGTGGCGGAGCCCAGGTGTACCACTCGTTCTTTACTACACAGTTGGTGTCGATACACGGGTCGAGCTGCGGGTCGACAAACACCAAGGAGTTCAAGGACGGATGCAGCGCCATGCCGGCGAGCGGCGGATCGGCAGCGGGAACAGTCCACGGCATATGGAACCCACCGGGTCCCTGGTGCGTGGCCGGTCAGCCGCCCCCCAGCCAGACGTCCCAATATCTGGTTACCTCCGTATATGAGGTCTCGTCGGTGTCAGCGGCCGTTGGGTCGTTATCACACGGGCCATCGGCGGCGGGGTCGGGGGGCTCAGGTGTCTCGCAGTCAGCGCACCCCAGGGCAGTGACGGCAACTGCCCGCACGTATCCCTCGAGGCTCGGGCGGACCATGAAGTTGAACATCTGGCCCACTTCGTGGAGGTCGAGGACACGGTCGAACTTGCGGGACAGGATCGCGTCGTTCGTCAGCATCTGGTTCTGGCTGGAGACGAGCACGATGCCGCCGCGCGTGAACTGTGACAGGTCGGGCACCCAGGCGCCGGTGGCGTCGCGCGAGTCGTATTCCAGCGCCCCCATCCCACTGATGTCCGGCACCAGTTCTGGGTGCTGGATGACCGGGTCGGTGACGTTCAACGCGATCGACTCGGTCCGCGGGAAGCTGAACACCAACTCGGGCAGGTCATCGCCGTCCATGTCGTTGATGACGGCGATGTCCGAAAGCCCCTGCGTGAAGATGGTGTTGAGTGGGGCTCGGATGCCGCGGAACGTGACGCCGTCGACATTCGTGCCGACGGAGTTCAGCGTGTTGGTACCCACAAGCGGGTGGGTCGCACCGCCGCCGTAGATCATGTAGGCCTCGCCCCAGCCCTGCCCGCTGATTGAGGTCAGGTTGGGCTTGCCGAAGCGGGAGCCGATGATGAGTTCGCTGTCGCCGTCGCCGTCGAGGTCGCCGACGCTTTCTATCGAACTGCCGGCGAGGTCGTTGAAGTTGAAGCCTTGCAGCGTGGCGCCCTGGCTACCGGTCGAGAAGGCCGAGACGTTCATCTCGCCGACCAGGCGGTCGGTCATGTGCAGGTCGATGCGGACAGCCGAGTCGGCGGTCTGGTCCGCGACATCGGGGGCATAGAACGCGTAAGGATCGCTGGTGACGGCGTCAGTGCACTGGATGTAATAGAAGAACTGACCGGTCGGCAGCGCCGGCAGACTGACCGCCAGCTTGCGATCGACGTTAGTGCCGGCCGCGACACTGGCGTTGGAGATCAGCAACGTCTCGTTGCCGTTCAGCACGCTGACGTCCGGGTCGGCCCAGACGTTGATCAGGACGCTGGAGGTGTCCGTCGTCTTGAACCACAGGCCCAGATTGCCCACGCGGCTCAGCAACTCGTCCTGCGGATTGATCCACACCACGCTGGTCGCGTTCGGATCGGTCATCGTGGGGTTAGTCGTCGGCAGCGCGATCTGGTGGAACGTGAGCGTCGGCTTGATGTTGTCGACGATCAACGCCCAGGGCGAATAGGTGAAACGCACGCGGCCAAAGCGGTCCTGCGTGCGGAATCCGATGATGAAGCGCCCGTTGCCATTGACGTCCAGGTAGGCGACCAGAGCAGTGGTGTCCACCGCGAACACGTTCTGGCCCACACCAAAGAGGGCATTCTGAACGGTGTATATCGGTGCACCGTCCGGTTGATTGTTGGCATCGACGTCGTTGGCCAGCACGAATTGGATGCCCGTCGGCTGGGTGACCAGGACGGAGTCTGGATCGGTGACCGTGAAGATGGCCGTCAGGGCGTTCCCGGGACGGATTGCAGTGAGGCCGACCGGAGAGTCGACCGAGCCGCCGGGCTGGACCGTCTCGATCGTGACGGTTCCCGGTGCCCAGAAGGTGCTGACGCGGCCAACGGTATCGGTGACCCGCAGACCGAATATGAACTTGCCCTGACCATTGGCATCGAGTAGCCCATTGTCGAGCAACTTGCGGGCGGTGAAGGCGTGCAGATTGGCACCGACCTCGGCTTGCTGTGCCGCTTCGGTCAGCACCGCGTCGCCATCCGGAGCGACGTCGCTGTTGTCGTCCCGCGCTACCACAACGTTGAGCGTGGCAAGGGCCGAGTCTTCGTCCTGGACCGTGTAATTGATGTTGATCGGAGAACCGATGCCTACGGTTTGCGTCACCGGCGTGGAGACCGCAATGCTCACGGGCTCGGTCTTGACGATCAGGGCCCGCGGCGAATAGCTCGTGACCTGGCGGCCGAATCCGTCTCGCGTGCGTACTCCCAGGATGAAGCGGCCGAAGGCGTTGGCGTCGAGCAGGCCGGCGTCACGGATCGCCGTCGTGGCGAGCGTGTACGTGTTTGATCCGGGGAGGAAGTTCAGATTGCCGTCGCTCCACACGATATCGGCGTCGGGGAAGTTGTCCTCGTCCGTGTCGCGGAACAGTACGACCTTGATGCCGTCGGGCTGGGCAAGCAGGGCGCCGTCGGGGTCCTGAATGGTGAACTGAACGGTGACCGTCTCGCCGACCGGGATCTGAATCTGGTAGAGCGGAGACTGGAGGAAGACGGCGACTGCGCGGGCGGTGCCATCGTCGCCGCTGCTGCCGCCGCCGCTCTCGCCGCTCAGCAGGTCGTTGATCAGTTCCGTGACCGATTCCTGTTCCTGACTGGCGTCATCGCCTTCGTCAGTTACGGGCGGCGTGACCGGGCGATCATCGTCCGTGGTCGTCGTCGTGTCCGTGGTGGTGTCGTCGGTCTGCCCAGGCAGGTTGGTGGCATTTGGGTCCGAGTCAGTGGTGTCGCTGGACGTCGGCTGCTGAGCCTGGGGAGATAGTGGACATCCACCTAACCAGACAACGGTTATCAGGCCCGTGAGCAGTAATAGTACTGTCGCTGGCACGCGAGCGAATCTTCGACCGGTCATGGACTGCTACCTCCGAGGTCGTGAAGGCACAAAAAAGAGGGCACCCAGCCCGTTTTGGCGCGGAACCCATTGCCAGAGGGGCCGCCGAAGCCACTTTAGTCCGTTCCAAGTGGCCAGTCAACGGCGGGCGAACACCGCGCGCACGGCACCAAATGTGCCGTTGACGCCAGCGATCCGACGGCTATGTTCATTTTACAATTGTCCGCCCGCGGGAGGCTTGGCGCCCCGAAACGTCAATGATACGGAAAGGAACGGAGTCATATGAGCACGGTCTATCCCTTTGCGGCGATCCGCTACAACACCGCCACCGGCACGGACTTATCGGCCCGGATCTCGCCCCCATACGACATCCTGTCCGAAGCGGACAAACAGGCGTTGCTGGCGCGCGATTCGCGCAACTTCGTAAAAATCGACCTGCCGCACACGCCTCCGAAGTCAGCCGGCCCGCGTGAGGCCTATGCCGCCAGTAGGACGCAACTGGACGCCTGGCTGGCTGACGGGACCATGATTCGAGACTCCGCCCCGGGGCTCTACGTTTATCACCAGCACTACACATATGGTGGTACTCAGTACGTCCGGCGGATGTTCTTCGCCCGCCTGAGGCTCGAACCCTTCGGCAGCGGCAGCGTCTATCCGCATGAACAGACGTTCGGGGGTCCGAAGGAGGACCGCCTGTGCCTGACCAAGGCCTGCGAGGCTAACCTCAGTCCGATTTTCGGCCTGTATCCGGACGCCGAGAATCTGGTGGCAGTGGAGCTCGACGCCGCATGCCAGGGCAAGCCGCTGGCAACCGGGACACTCGACGGCATCGAGAGCCGACTGTGGGCGGTCAACGACCCCGGCACACTGGTCGAGGTCGAGCAACTCATGCGTGATAAGCCCACCTTCATTGCCGACGGACACCACCGCTATGGTACCGGCCTGCTCTATCGCGACTGGTTGACCCAGGAACACGGCGAGCTGCGTGAAGACCACCCGGCTAATTGCGTGCTGTGCGTGTTCTGTGCGATGGAGGATCCGGGGCTGCTCATTCTGCCGACGCACCGTGTATTGGCGGGCGTTACGATTGACGCATCGCTCTTCCGTAATGACCCGGAGATCGAGGTGCGTGAGTTGTCCGCGACCGACCCCAGCGCGGTTATCTCCGAACTCGGCGGCCACGGACCGCAGGCCTTCGCCTGTTGGAGTGCCGCCGACCAAAAATACGTCGCGCTGCGTCCGACAAACCCCGACGTGCTCAAG
>JAFGRR010000242.1 GCA_016935035.1 Phycisphaerae bacterium
CGGACCGCGCGATGGTCTTCTCCGGCGACACCATGCCGACGGCGCAACACGTCGGCGCCGCGTACAACATGGGCTACGACTTGCTCCCGCTGGAAAACCGCGAGTCGAAGCACGACCTGCTGGCTCGCGCCGCCGACGAACGCCAGTTGATCGTCATCGACCACGAATGCGCCACGCCGGTAGTCAGCATCACGCGCGACGGCAACTACTTCGCACTCGTCCCCGCCGACAGGTGAAGCGCCGACGCGGCCCAAACGCTACGCGCCAAACAGCTTCCGCAGCCGGCCGGCCAGGCCAGCACCTGTCAAACGCGTTAGCTCACCTGCGTCAAGCCAGTTGCCATAGCACACCGTACAACTGTCGATTATCGTGCCCGGCCGCAATCGGCTGTTGAGCTTGATCAGACGCGAACCGGTGCAGCGTGGGCAGCTTAGCTGTGCCTCACCGGCATCGGCGTGCGGCGCGAAGTGGCGGTCCTCACGCAGTAGTTCGCGCGGGGGCGCCGCTACGAGTTTCTCCAGTTCGTGCGCGTCGAGCCAGATCCCCTGACATGTCGGGCAACGGTCAATCTCAACGCCCTCGACTGTCTCACGCCCCATCTCAACGTTCTCACACCTTGGACAGTTCATATGCGTTCTCCCCAATGTGATGACGCGCAGCATACCGCGCATCACCACGCATACCCACCGCGGCCGTCTCAGGAAAACTGCGGGCGACGTAGGCGGAACTCGTCAAACGTGCTAAGCAGCAGCAGACTCGCCATCAGCCGCACCACCGCCGAGCAGATCAGCATCAGCGCAAATGGGTGGGAGACGGTTATGTTTCCCACGACGAACGGTGTTGGCAGGACTGTCGCAACAGTCGCGCCCGCGAACGCACCCAGCAACCCACCCAGCGACAGGAACAGCGTGTTGTACGCCACGCAACGAGCACGCTTCGGGGGTGTTACCACATCAAAGAAGTAATTGCCGATCGCGATTGTAAACGCCGCCCCGGCCACGCCATCGTAAATCATCGCCAGCGTGAACTGCCAGAAGCTGCCGCACAGCAATAGTACCAGTGGCGTGAAGACGATCGCGTTACCGCCGATCGCCAAAACGTACTTGCTGCCCATGCGGTCGGACAGCCTACCCCACAACGGCTGCGACAACACGCCGGCCAACAAGCTGACAGTAATCACCACCGCGAATTGTCCGGGCGAATATCCCAGCTCACGCAGCAGGTACCAACCGAAAAACGGCCCGTTGAACCCAAAGGCCAGATGGACCAGCCCGCAGTAAATCACGAAACGCCCGAAATGGGCCCGCGGCGCGCGGCGGATGAACTCAAGCAGTGTGAAACGGTCCGACGGCTCCGGCTTGTACACCGGATCGTACACGCGCGACAGGTAGTACGCCGACATGCCGCGCGTGATGCCCGCCAGCACGAACAGCGTGAAAAAACCGAAGCTCAGGCTGGAAAGCCCGAACAACCCCAGCGTATTCTCGTGCTCGCAGAAGGTCAGCCACCAGCCGGCGACTAGAAACGCTCCCATCTGTACGGCGCCCGACAGGCTGTTGCGCAGACCGAAATACCGTCCGCGACGATGCTCCGGCACCAAGTCGCCCATCAGGCTCTGCCAAGCCGGCAGCGGAAAAGCGCCGGCGGCCACGTATCCGATGAAGGTGGTCAGCATGACCCAGTAGCCGATGTTAAACGGCAGGAAGATCGCCGCCGCGAAGACGAACCACGACAGCGCTTGCAGCGAGGCCCCACTGACGATGATGCGGTTGCGCCGATGGAGTCGATCGACAACATTCGCCCCCGACCATTGCACCAGCCCCGTCGCCAGTGCCGGCAATCCCGCCAGCGCCGCCAGCCGAAACAGCCCCGAGCCTTCTAGCACGACGAACGGCAACACATAGCTGGCGCCGGCCCCCTGCATCACCGACCACCACAACGCATCCTTGATCGAATAGCGCAGGCTGGCCCGTATCACCTTTGCCGGCGCGGGCAAAGCTGTCTTGCCATGGGGCGGCGGCGGTGAGGCGATCGAGGTTTCACCAGGACGGTTGGCCGGACCCGGTTGTACCGTCAGGGGATTGGACACAAATACCTCCTGCCTTCGTAAACGGCGCATTCTATGCCCCAGCGCCCCGCCCGCGCCAAGCACAATCCCCACATCAACGCATTTGTTTTATTCGCCCCATCGCAATTAGAGCCCGAGCGCCAGCGTGCTCACGTCCACATGTTTTTGCTTCGTCCCTGCGTCTCTACGTCCGTCCTTCATGAATAACACCCCGACCGCGTCTCCACGGCCGGGGTGCGTCTGTCACATCATAGTAGGCCCGCGGTTCACATGGACTGCAGGCCCGCGTTCCTTTGCTGGCGGGATTACATCCCCGGCATGCCGTGGCTGTGGCCGCCCTTCTTGTCTTCCTTCTCCTTGATCTCGCTGACGACCGCGTCGGTGGTCAGCAACAGACCGGAAACGGATGAGGCGTTCTCAAGCGCGACGCGCTCGACCTTCAGCGGCACGATCACGCCCATTTTCACGAGGTCGCCGTACTCCTCGGTCAAGGCGTTGTAGCCGAAGTTCTTGTCCTTCGACTCGCCAACCTTCTGGCAGACGATCGAACCGTCCAGGCCGGCGTTTTCGGCGATCTGCTTGATCGGGGCCCGCAGAGCCCGGCGAATGATCTCAACGCCGGTCTTCTGGTCGCCGCGCGCCTTCTTGGCCGCGGCATCCAGTGCGCCATCGACGCGCAGCACCGACGTTCCACCGCCGGGCAGAATGCCCTCTTCGACTGCGGCGCGGCAAGCGTGCAGGGCGTCTTCGACGCGGGCCTTCTTTTCCTTCATCTCCACCTCGGTCGCGGCGCCGACGTTGATCTGCGCCACGCCACCCGACAGCTTCGCCAGCCGCTCTTCGAGCTTCTCGCGGTCATAGTCGCTGGTGGTCAGGTCGATCTCGTTCTTGATGGCGTCGATGCGGCCCTTGATGTCGCTGCTGGAACCGGCGCCTTCGATGATGGTGCAGGTTTCCTTGTCGACGATAACGCGCTTGGCGCGGCCGAGTTCGTTCAGTTCGAGCTTTTCGAGGCTGATACCGAGATCTTCCATCACCGCCGTCCCGCCCGTCAGGACCGCGATGTCCTGGAGCATGGATTTGCGGCGATCACCGAATCCGGGGGCCTTGACCGCGACGCACTGGATGATGCCGCGCAGCTTGTTCAGCACCAGCGTGGCCAGGGCCTCGCCTTCCAGGTCCTCGGCGATGATCAGCAGCGGCTTGCCGGACTTGGCGATCTTCTCCAGCACCGGCAGAAAGTCCTTGACGCTCGAGATCTTCTTCTCGTTCACCAGGACGTATGCGTCGTCCAGCACACACTCCATCGACTCAGGCTTGTTCACGAAGTGCGGCGAGATGTAGCCCTTGTCGATCTGCATGCCTTCGACCAGATCGACCGTCGTTTCGAGGCTCTTGCCCTCTTCGACAGTAATTACGCCGTCTTTGCCGACCTTCTCCATCGCCGCCGCGATCTGATCGCCGATTCCCTTGTCCTGGTTGGCGGCACACATGCCGACCTGGGCGATCTGCTCTTTGCCCTTGACCGGCGTGGCCATCTTCTTGAGCTCTTCGATCACCGCCGCCACGGCCAGGTCGATGCCGCGTTTGAGCTCCATGGCATTGGCGCCGGCGGCCAGGTTCTTGAGACCCTCGTCGAAGATCGCTTCGGCGTAGATCGTCGCGGTGGTGGTGCCGTCGCCGGCGACTGTCGAGGTCTTGCTGGCGACTTCCTTCACCATCTGGGCGCCCATGTTCTCGTAGGCGTCCTCGAGCTCAACTTCCTTCGCAACCGTGACGCCGTCCTTCGTCGTGGTCGGCGCACCCCAGGACTTCTCGATCATCACGTTGCGACCGCGGGGCCCGAGGGTCACCGCCACGGCGTTCGCGAGCGTGTCCACGCCCCGGAGGAGGCGCTGGCGGGCCGAATCTCC
>JAFGRR010000243.1 GCA_016935035.1 Phycisphaerae bacterium
GCCCTCGACGAACAGCATCTCGACTATGTTCTGCCGCAGGTGCTTGAGCTTCGGCGTGTCATTCTCGACCGTCATGCCAGGCGCCACCGGCTGCGTGCACGCGGTCTGCGGACGGCCGTTGACCATCACGGTGCAGACGCGGCAACTGCCGAACGGCGAAAGGCCCTTGAATGCGCACAGGCGGGGAATGTAGATGCCGGCTTCATCCGCGGCCTGCATGATGGTCTGGCCAGGCTTGCCCTGAACCTCGACACCATCAATCGTAAAGGTAATCGTATCGCTCATTTCTAATCGTCCCTTGTACTATTCCGCGTGAACCGACTGGTGGCCGGCAATCTCCTCAGCACCCTGCACGGCTTCGTTGAGATCGAACGACGGCGTGAAGCCGGTCGTGTTCTCCTTCACCAGTGCCTCGTATGCCGGACGGAAGTTCTTCAGCGTCGTCAGGATCGGGTTCGCCGACGTCTGACCCAAGCCGCAACGGCTCATGATCTTGACCGTCTGGCCCAGATCCTGAAGGTAATCGAGGTCCGCCGGCTCGCCACGACCCGCCAGAATCTGGTCCAGGCGCTCTTTCAGGAGCACGTTACCAACGCGGCAGGGTGTACAGTAGCCGCAGCTTTCCTCGATGAAGAAGTCCATGAAGTGGGCAGCGACTTCCAGAATGTTGCGCTGCGGGCCGAAGACCATCATTGATCCGCCTGTCGCCAGATCGTCAAAGCAGATGATCCGGTCGTAGTCGGCCGGGGAGACCATCTGACCGCTGGCACCGCCGACCTGCACGGCCGCGGCGTCCTCGGCACCCGCCATCTTGAGCACTTCACGCAACTTGACACCCAGCGGCAACTCATAGATGCCCGGACGCTTGCAGTCGCCGGAGATACTCAGCAGCTTGGTGCCGGTGCTGCCCTCGGAGCCGAATTCGCCGAACGTGGCCGGCCCCTCTTCCAGGATCTTCGTCACGCAGCACAGCGTCTCGACGTTGTTCACGACCGTCGGATGACCGAGGTAGCCCTTCTGGGCGGGGAACGGCGGGCGATTCTTCGGGTCGCCGCGCAATCCCTCGCACGAACTGAGCAAGGCCGTCTCTTCGCCGCAGATGTAGGCTCCGGCGCCCATCTGGATGCGAATGTCGAAGCTAAAGCCGTCCTTGCCGCAGATCTTCGTGCCGAGTAGGTTGTCGATGCGGCGTTTGGCCAACACGTCTTCGAGGAACGCCCGCAGATACGCGTACTCGGCCCGCAGGTAGAGGATGCCCTCTTCGGCGCCGATGGCATAGCCCGCGATGGTCATGCCGGCGAACACGCGGTCGGCGCGTTCGGTCAAAATCACGCGATCCTTGAAGGTACCTGGCTCGCCCTCGTCGGCGTTGCAGACGACGTAGCGCTTTTCGCCCGGGGCACCACGCGTGAATTCCCACTTCATACCGGTCGGGAAGCCCGCCCCACCGCGGCCACGCAGACGCGCGGTCTTGACGGCGCGAATCACTTCGGCCGGCGACATGGCCAGGGCCTTGCGAACGGCGGCCGCCCGATTGACCGGGCTGAAGATGATCTCGCCGTCGTTGCGGAGGTTGTTCTTGACCATCGACTGCACGAGTTCGTGAGCGTTGTTGCCATCGCCCAGCTCACGCACGAGCTTGGTCGGGTCGCCGTGCGCGCGCAGCTCTTTGACGATCTCACGGGCGCGGTCGGTCGAGATGTGCGTTACCGGCACATCGTTGATCAACGCCGCGGGCGCCTGATCGCACAGGCCGATGCAGGGCGTTTCCTCGAGCGTGATCTTGCCGTCGGGCGTGGTCTCTCCGACCTTGATTCCCAGCTCGTCGCAGAACGCCTGCGCCACACGGTCCGCGCCTTGCATCTTATCAATGATGTCATTGCACAACCGAATGACGACCTTGCCCTTCGGCCGTTCCGACAGGAAGGCGTAGAACGACACGACGCTCGCCACCTCGACACGGTGCACGTTTACGGCCTTGGCGATGATCTCCATCGCCTCGCCGGACACGCACCCGCACTGGTGCTGTACCTCGCGGACGATGTCCATCATCCGCGTGCGGTCGTGATTACACGACGCGCAGATTCTCTTGACCGTTTGTTCCGACGTTTCGCTCATGAACGACCTCGATCATGTTGCGCCCAACGGGCGGCATCGCACGCCGCACTTCAAGATTGCTGTTGGGCCGTCCTCTCCAAGGGATATCCGAGCCGATTCGTGCGGACATCGGCTGCCACCGCGCGAAACGGCCCGCGTTAGCCAGTGTCCATTAGCTCTGGTCTCCTGCTTGCTCGCTGCCGCGTTGTCATCCTGTACCTTCGTGCTATTCCTGATGCCCCGGGCGCCAACGGCCCGTGGGGCGGGTCTTGTGTCCGGTGGCGGGCGACGCTAGCCGCCGGCGGCGGTCCGGGACGCGTGTTGCTCGCGTAGCCAGTCGAACCACTGGTTCATGCCATCGCCGCTGCGCGACGAGATCTCAAGAAGCCGGGCCCGGGTATTGATCCGTGCCAGGTCGTCGCGCACACGTGCCATGTCGAAGTCGAGCACCCCGCGCAAATCGACCTTGGTCAACAGAATCGCGTCGGCACCCTGAAAGAGCGTCGGGTACTTGGCGACCTTGTCGTCACCCTCGGGCACGCTGAGCAGCACCACGCGCAGGTGCTCACCCAGATCAAAGGCAGCGGGACAGACCATGTTACCGACATTCTCGATGAACAAAAAGCCGCCCCGCTCCAGTTTCAGACCGTTCAGCGCCTCGGCCACCTGCTGAGCCTCTAGATGGCAGCCACGCCCGGTGTTGATCTGCGTCACTTCCGCCGCCAGGTCGCCCAGCCGTTCCGCGTCACGCGTCGTCTGAAGATCGCCCACCAGCACCACCGACTCATACTCCGGCGCCAGCACCGGCAGTGTCTTCTCCAGCAGCGTCGTCTTACCGCTGCCGGGCGCGCTCATGAGATTGATCGCCAGATAACCGGCGACCGTCATGCGACGACGGTTTTCCTGGGCAATCGTGTCGTTGGCCTTCAAGACCTTTTCGACGACGTTGATCTTCTTCACTCTGCGTCCGTCCTTTCTTCCGTCTCAAAGGTCACCGACTTCAACACAATGTCGTTACCGCTGACGATCTCGATATCCGCCTCCAGGCAGCGCGGACACATGAAGCTGTAATCCACGTCCGGCTCGAAACGCTCGTCACACTTGCGGCAATTGGCGGCGACTGGCACTTCCGTCATCGTCAGCGTCGCCTCGGCGGCCACTGTCCCCTCCCGCAGCGCCTCCCACGCCATGTCGAGCGCCTCGGGCACGACAAGCTGCATGCGGCCGACCTCCAACTCGACGGCAGTGATGCGCGTGGCCTGCTGTTGCTCCGCCAGCGTCATCAACTGGTTCATCATCGCGCTCACGATCGACATCTCGTGCACGTCAGCACCGTCCATCACTTGCGCATCAACAAATGCGCGGGAGATCCTCGCCATAGGGTCGCTGCACGACGCGCCGACCGCCGGCGCCCGTGACCAATTCGACACAGGGAGCATCAGACTCGACCAGTCGGCCGATGATCGCCGCCTGTCGCCCAAGGGGATGTGCCTTGCAGGCTACCAGAACACGCTCAGCCTCACGCTCCGGCACTACCACGACGCACTTGCCCTCGTTGGCAACTGTCAGCGGATCGAGCCCCAGCACTTCCGCCGTATGATGCGCCACCGGCGAAAGCGGCACTGCCTCCTCGCGAATCTCGATCGCCAGCCCGGTGTCGTCCACCAGGTCCGCCAGCAGACCGGCCACGCCGCCGCGCGTCGCGTCGCGGACAAATCTCACATCCGCGCCGGTCTCGAAAATCGCGTTGAGCAGCCCGGTCAGCGGGGCCACGTCGCTGCACAGATCGGTGTCGAAGGCCAACCCCTCGCGCGCCGACATCACCGCCAGCCCGTGCTCGGCGATCCCGCCGTTGACGATCAAGACGTCGCCTGCGCTGATCCGCCGCGCGTCGATCCGCGCGCCTTCGCGCAGCTCGCCGATGCCAGCGGTCGTGATGGTGAGCCCGTCGCCGCCACGGCGCTCGACAACCTTGGTATCACCAGTCCCGATCACGACGTTGGCCTCGCGGGCGGTGGCTGCGATTGAATCGATGATGCGGTCGAGCGTGCTTAGCAGCAACCCCTCTTCGATCACCAGCGCTAGGCTCAGCACCTTTGGCACCGCCCCCATCACCGCCAAGTCATTCACTGTGCCGCACACCGCCAGCCGCCCGATGTCGCCGCCGGGAAACTCCAGCGGCTGCACCACGAACGCGTCGGTCGTGAAGCAGATCGAGCCCTTCAGCGGCGCGAGCACCGCCGAGTCGGCCAGCGGACTGAGCAGATCGTTGGCGAGTCTTGGGATGATGCGCTCGGCCAGCAGCCGGCGGGTCATCTCACCGCCGCCGCCGTGGGCCAGCACGATCCGATCACGCGTGTCACTCACCGCTTCGCCACTCCCGCCCCGGCTCTCGGCCGGTTGTACTTGTACCACGCCGCGCACGTGCCCTCACTGCTGACCATGCACGGCCCCACCGGGTCCGCCGGCGTGCAGCTCTCGCCGAATAACGGGCACTCCAACGGCTCGACCTTGCCCTGGATCACCTCGCCGCAGCGGCAGCCCTCCGGCTCATAGTCCTCGCCCAACGTCACGCCGAACCGCGCGAACGCGTCGAACTGCTCATACCCCCACCGCAGCGCCAGCCCGCTGTCGGGAATCGTCCCCATCGCACGCCACACCGCGTTGGCCGGCTTGAAAACCTGGTCGATAAACCCGCGCGCCGCCGCGTTGCCCTCATCTGTCACCGCGACGCCGTACGCATTCTCCAGCCGCGCCTCGCCCGCCGCCGCCTGTCGCACCAGCGACAGAATCGCCAGCAGCATCTGCCGCGGCTCGAAACCCGCCACCGTGCACGGCTTGCCGAACTCCTCGACGATCGGCCGATACGCATTGACACCGATGACCACGCTGACGTGTCCCGGGCAGATGAACCCGTCGATCGGCACGTCGCCGGCCGAGAGCAGCGCCCGCATCGCCGGCATCACCAGCTTGTGCCCCGGCAGAACCGTGAAGTTGTCCACCTTGCGTTGCTCGGCTTCCAGGACGGCGGCCGCCGTCGCCGGTGCCGTCGTCTCGAACCCCACCGCCAGAAAGACGACCTGCTCATCCGGATGACGCGCCGCATACTTGACCGCGTCACGCGCCGAGTACACGACGACCACCCGCGCCCCGGTCGCCCGACGCTGCTCCAGGCTGCCCGTCCGCCCCGGCACACGCACCATGTCGCCGTATGTGCAGACCGTGACCTCGGGCCGCTCGGCCAGTTCGCACGCGACATCCAGGTACGCCTGTGACGTCACACACACCGGACACCCCGGTCCGCTGACCAGACGTACGTTCGCCGGCATCAGAGACTTCACACCGCTGCGAAACAGCGCGACGGTATGTGTACCGCAGACCTCCATGAGGTTGATGCGGCGTCCGAGGTTGCTGGCCTCGGCGATCTGGCGGCAGATGTCCTGTAGCGTCGTGTCGCTCACTCGTGCCTTTCCACCGGCGTACGGTGGCACAGCCTTCTAGCCTGTGGTTCCACGTTCGGTCATCCGTCGGCCGGCGTATCCGACAGCATTGGCGGCACCTCGTCCACCAACTGGGCCTCTTTCAGGTATTGCCAAGTCTCGCGTGCCTCGGCTTCGTCCAGAACCGACAGCGTAAAGCCGGCGTGAACCAGCACCCAGTCGCCCACCGTCGCCTCGGGCGTGAACGCCAAGCCGACCTCCATTCGACTACCGTGAAAATCCACCGTTCCGACACGGCCGGTGACGGTGTCGTCGCCGCTGTCGCGGACCTCGATCAGCTTTCCGGGTATTGCCAGGCACATAAGCGGAATCTCCGCACAGGGTTACTAGTCAGGCCGGACAGGCTGAGTACACCGATGATGGGCCGTTGTCACCAATAGCAGGCATTGAAGCAAGCAGCGTACCACGCACCGGCGCCGTTTAGCGGGGTTAAACGCGGTAAACGCCCGGCGCAACGCGTGTTAAGCCACAACCCTGCGGATTATCGCGCATGCAAACAGCACCCGTTTCAGACCATTCCGCCGACCGGAGACCAGAGCCGTGGCATGCAGGGCCACGGTGGCCCACGGATGGCCTGTCGCGCACAAAAAACCCGCCTTTCGGCGGGTCATTGAGGAGGAGGAGGAGAAGTACTACTTGTTAGGCCCGCTCCCCGAAGGAAGTCCAACACAATCTGGAAAAACCGAGTTCTTATGGGCACCGGCACGAAAAAGTGTCAGCATTTGTAGCCCTGGACAGCGGGAGCGTGATGCCGGCAATCGCCGATAGTCACGAGCGTTATGCTCTGTGTAGCGTGGACGAAACCGGGCCCCCCGGACACGACAGATTGCCGCAGGGGTCCCAGCGGCCGGCGGATAGGCCGAAACCTGCCGCCAGACGTATAAACCGAGACTGGAGGAACAGTTATGAACAGGCGCCTTCTCTGCACCTTGCTCGCACTCGCGTTCACGGCACCCTTGCTGGCTCAGCCGGCGGGCCGGGGCGGGGGCGGCTTCCGCGGCAACCAGGGCAACGCCGACCGCGGCGATCGACCTCAGCGTGGCCGAATGCTCGACCGCCTCACCGAAGAACTTGACCTCTCCGCGGAACAACAGGAGCAGATCCGACAAATCGCTCAGCAGCACTTCCAGCAAATGCGTGAGAACGCCGATGCCTCCGGCCAGGGCGGCCCCGGTGGTCCCGGTGGTCGATTCGGTGGCAATGCCGAGGGACGTGAGGCGCTGGCCGACGCCATCTCAGCCGTCCTGAACGAAGACCAGAAAGCGCGCTTTACCGAGATTCGGGAGCGCATGCGTCAGAACGCCCCGCAGCGTCAGCAGGATCCTCGTCAACTCATCGAAAGCCTCCCCGACGAACTGGAACTGACTGACGAGCAGATGGAGCACTATGACATCATCGCCGACAAGATGCGCGAGCAGATGGAAGCTCGGCGTACTCAGTTCGAAGAAATGCGGCCGGTCTTCGAGGAAATGCGCGAGGCACGCCAAAATGGTGACGACGCGCGGGTCGAAGAGTTGCGGGCGCAGCTCGAAGCCCAGCGACCCCAACGCGGACAGTTGATGCAGGACTTCGCCACCGACCTCGAACAGATCCTCACTCCCGAGCAGACCGAGAAACTGCACGGCCTGATGCAACAGGGTGGCGGCGAGCGCGGCCAGCGCAGCAACATCGTCACCGACGCACGCACCATGCTTCAGGCGTTCCAGCGCGTCGGCCTGACCCAGGACCAACAGGCCACCGCCAAGCAGATCACGCAGGACACACAGAAGAAGCTCCGCGAGATCAACCAGAAGGACAGCACCTCAGTCGAGCAACTCAACAAAGAAACCAAGGCGCAGATCCTCGCCCTGCTCACCGAGAACCAGGCTGAGCGTTTTGAGCAGCTTCTCCAGCGCTCAGCGCGTCCACAGCGCGGCGATCAGCAGCGTCCCGGCGTGGACCGTCAGCGCGGACAACGCGGGCAGCGCGGACAGCAGCAGGAAGTCGCACCCGCCGAGGAAGAAGAAACTCCGTAGTCCGTGCACACGGGGATGGCCCGGCGTCAGGACTCAGCCACTGACAGGGCCATCACCGGTGTCGAACGCCCCGGCGGAACGGTGATCTGGTCCGTCGGACAGACGATGCGGAAAGGACGGCGGCGCGCAAGGGCTTTCGCGACCGCCGTCCTTCATTTTGCGCGGCGAATGCCGCGGGTAACCCAGTTCGCCACTCGACGAGCGGTGGCACAAGGTTGCGCCCGCTGACACTCGGCCGCTACTTCTCCACTTTGTGGTAGCGGGCGAACGGGTCGCCGAAGAGAGCCTTGCCATCGGCGCCGCGGAACATGTAGTGGTTCGTCCCCCAGCACACGTCGCTGTTACGCAGCCGAAAGTAGCCATCCGCGAAGTAGCTGCCCTTCTCAGGGTCCAGGTACTCATACAGCGGCGTATGCACCACCGCGAAAACGCCGGTGGACTGCGGCGAGGTCGCGCCGTAATAAGCCACGGTGATCGTGTTCGGCGAGAAGACCAGCAGGTTGCCGATGCTGCGCGAATAGTCGGCGTCGCCGCGATTGGCGCCGCGGAAGTTGCCGTTGCTGCACCCCGAAGTCGTGATGATATTCGCGCCGGCCTGGTGGAACTTGTTGAAGTCGAGCCGCGTGCCGGTAACGGCGGCCTGCTCCCAGTAGAAGCCGTCCGGCGCACCGTGTGTTAGCAGATGCACGTGCTGATAGCGACCGTTCTGAAGCGCGTCTTCGAGATCCTCCGGCTTGAACTCAGACCCGGGTTCAGGCAGGACAGCGCAGGCCATCTGGCCGTCGACGCTGTAGACCTTGGCAACGCGTTGACCGGTCGAGCGCATCGCATCGTCCATCAGCACCGTCCACGACTCGGTGATCTCGACGCTGTTGCCGTTGCCGGCAATGAAGATCATCCCATCGCGGCCGTCGAGTTCACCGCGATAGTAACGGTCGAGCTTGGCGAGATAGGCCTTCAGCATCGCCACCTGCTCGGCGGGCTTGTTGGATGGCGGTACCCACCAAGCCGTCCAGATCTCGATCGGGTTCGCCGACCGATCCGTCACGACGCGGTCGAAGAAACCGTTGTTGCGGTCGTCGAACCACTGCGAGTCGAAGTCCTCATAGTAATACGGCACGGGCGTGAGGATTTCGGGCGGCTGCGGGACGCCGCGGACGGCGTGCGGAATTGGCCCGATCATGATCGCGCCAACGACCGGGACATCACTGGCCTGGTACTCTTTCTTGAGCATGGCACGGATGGCTGGCGGGTCCATCTGGTAAAAGCCGGCGACCAGCGGTTTGAAATCGACGGGTAGGATGCCGCTGACATGGGCGGCATAGGCATCGAGCCCGTCCTTGATCTCCGGATATACCGCTTCATCCACGACAAAAAAGACACGCGTTCGTTCGGTTTCCGCCCGTGCGCCGGCCACAAACCAGCTCGACACTCCGGCGGCAATCAACAATACACACAACGTTCGAGTCATAACGACCTCCTTCAGTCTGCCCACAAGCGGCACCGCCGACGGCTACACGTCTCCGGCACGCCGAGGTCACCATTGTTTGGGCAGATGCCGGTCAGGGCAAGCGGGGAATCACGGGGGCGATATGAAATCCGGCCGGCGCCGTGGTTGGCACGGCGGCCGGCCGGTCCGTTGTGTGGCACACGACCGGATGATCGGTCAGATCACGAGCGTTTGCAGGTCGCCGGGAACTGCCATCGGTTCATCCGTGGCGCGCACATATGATGGCAGATCCTGGTATTCCACTCGCTGCAACGTAAACGCCACCTCTCCCCGAGCGACGATGATCGCGCTCGCGATCAGGTCCAGGTGTGCCAGCTTGAGCTCGAAGGCGATCCGAGCCACTTCCGGGTTCGAGACGGCCATCGGCAGCGCCACGGTCGTGCCAGGCAGCCGGCCCCAACTGCCTTCCTCGTCCGTTCGATAACGATAGCCGCCTTCCGCATGCACCCGTGTGTAGACCGACTCATAGTCGGCCGGCGTGGCATGCGCAAGCTCGAACGTGATGAAGAACCACTCCATGACGCGTGGCCTCCGTGAGGTTTCCGATGCGACGTGCGAATCAGCCTCAGCAGGCGGCCCAGCCGCAGTTGTGACACTTGCGGCAGCCCTCCTGCACCGTCAGCGTGTGACCGCACTCCATGCAAGCCAGCTTGTAGTTGGCCGCCGCGTCACGCGACTTGGTCGCTGTGATCGAGGACGCTGCCGGGGCCGCTACCGACGCCGTCCCACCGCCATTGCCATTACCCGATCTGGTCGGCTTGGCCTCGATGTTCTGCCAACTGAAAAGGTCGGCGTTTTCAATGGTGACGGCGGTGTCGCGGCCCAAGCCGGCGCGCGATGCTGTCGCGCTTTCGCGGCGATTGCCGTTTCCGTTGCGGCCGCCGCTGGAAAGCAGCGATTTGGAACTGTCGTCGAGCTTGCGATCGACGACGCTGGTGCGTTCGCTGACGTGCTGCGGTGGAGGATTGTCAGCCTCGGCCGGGTCAACTTCGCCCAGCAACAGAGCGCGCAGGCCAAAGCGTTCCTTGGCGCGCATGTACTTCTTCAGCGCCGCCGCCAGGCCGTCCGGCAACGAGCGAATACGCCCGGCCTTGGTCGGAATCTGCAGCGAGGAACCGATGCCATCCCACTGTTTGATTAGCGTGACGAGGCTGCCGCCGGCACGCAACCACAATGATGCGGTCCGACAGAGGCCTTCGAGGTCGCTCTGGGCCACATCACCGCCCTTGCCCAGTTGCGCGAAGACCTCGAGTTCACGGTCGGTGCGTGGATCAACCGTGATCTTGACATGCATGTTGCCGAACGGCGTCAGTTGGCGAATCCGCAGACCGCTGACAATCTCGGGCAGATCCCGAGCTTCAATGCGCGGGGGGGTCGCAGCCTGTTCAGTTTCCGCGGACTTGGCCGGTGCGGGCTTTTCCACGGGTGTGGGCTTCGCGGGTTCGGATTTAGCCAGCGCCATCGGCTGCATCTCGCGGCAGCCATCGCGATAAACCGTCACGCCCTTGCAACGATATTCGTACGCCAGTTCGTAAATCCGCTCGACATCCTCCACGCTGGCGTCGTGGGGGAAGTTGATCGTCTTGCTGATCGACGCGTCACAGTGCTTCTGGAACGCCGCCTGCATGCGCATGTGCCAGTCCGGCGTAATGTCATGCGCACAGACGAAGACGCGTTTCATGTCAGCGGGGATACCGGCCACTTGCGCCAGGGTCCCATCCTTCGCGACCTGCCGCAACAGTTCATCCGACAGCAGGCCGCGCTGTTCCATCACCGTGCGGAAGGTCCGGTTGACCTCCAGCAACGGTTTATCTCCATGCTTCTGCCCGCGCAGCACGTTGCGCATGAATGCCAGCGAGAACATCGGCTCGATGCCGCCAGAGCAATCGGCAATGATGCTGATTGTGCCGGTCGGCGCGATGGTAGTGACGGCGGCGTTCCGCATCATGCGGTTGTGATGCGTCTGCCAGATGCTGCCGGGCCAATTCTCGAAGCAGCCGCGCTGTTGAGCCAGCTCCTCGCTGGCCTTGTGCCCCTCGTCGTTGATGAACTTCATGAAGCGCTCGCCCCAGGCGATGCCTTCGTCACTGTTGTATGGCACGCCGAGCATGAAAAGCGCGTCGGCAAACCCCATGATGCCCAGGCCGATCTTACGGTTGCTGCGGCAAATGCGCTCGATCTCGGGCAGCGGGTAGTTGTTCGCGTCGATGACGTTGTCCAGGAAGCGAATCGCCGTTCGAATCACCGAACGCAGCTTGTCCCAGTCAACCTCGGCCTGGGACGTGCAGGCGTCGCGCACGAACTTCCCTAGGTTCACGCTGCCGAGATTGCACGCCTCGAACGGCAACAGCGGCTGCTCGCCGCATGGGTTGGTCGCCTCGATGCGGCCGATCTGTGGCGTCGGGTTGTCCTCGTTGATGCGGTCGATGAAAACGACGCCCGGCTCGCCGGTCTGCCAGGCGTTGCGCGTGATGATCCGCCACACGTCGTGCTTGGTATAGACCTTGCCTCGCAGCTCCTCGGGCAGCGGCCCGGTGAGCCGCGGCGTCGCGAAGTAGCGCTGCGGCGCATTTGGCGCGACGGCCTCGACACAATCGATCTCGACCAGGTCACGAATGTTGGAGTTCTTGACGTCGATGTCGCGCGGAATGACGAAAGCCTTGCCGTTGCGGGGATTGCGCACGACGAGCGGCGACTGCGGATCAGCCCGCAACTCATCCATCCAGGCATCCGTGATCTTGACGGAGATGTTGTAGTTCGTGAACTGTGTCAGATCCTGCTTCGCGGAGAGAAACTTCAGGATGTCGGGATGATGAATGTACATCATGCCCATGTTGGCGCCACGGCGAAACGCCCCCTGCTGGATGGCGTTGGTCGCCTCGCTGAAGGCACGCCAGAAGGTGATCGGGCCACTGGTGGTTCCACCACTCGAATTGATGTAGTCGCCGGTCGGGCGCAGCTCATCGAAGGCGAAACCGGTGCCGCCGCCGGCCTTCTGGATTAGCGCGGTGTGCTTAATGCTGTTGAAAATGTCAATGACGGAATCACGCACCGGCAGCACAAAGCACGCGGATAGCATGCCCATCTCCCGGCCGGCGTTCATGAGCGTCGGCGAGTTCGGCATGAAACCACCGCTGGCCATCAGCCCATAGAACGCGCCTGCCCACTGGTCGCGTTCGCGCGTACTCGCGCCATAGCCAACTTCGACATCTGCGATGGTTGAGGCGACGCGGCGGAACAGGTCGGCTGGCACCTCCGTACACTCGCCGGACTCATCCTTCTTGAGGTAGCGCGCCTCTAGTACCTTGCGCCCGTTCTCGGTCAGATGTGGTGCCGAAAACATACCGTCCTCTCGTGAAACCGGGCTTCCAAATGATGGCGCGGGCATCCTGAAGAACTCCTTTTCTTCTCCTGCGGCGTGCGTACCAATAGCTGGGCAGAATCGCTCCGAAACGGCTCCCTGAACCGTCTCGATCGGCGGCCGAGCGGCCTTATGTGTGAACCCAGTTGTTGTGCGGCAACCATTAGGATAGCACAAGATATTGTGGCGGTCAATTCGTTATCGGCAACAAATGCGATTAGACGTAAGTCGATATATAGTAGCGATTTGCAGCCACCCACCCCAGTACCACAACATGTGGTATGCTTAGTGGTTTATCCCCTCTCATGACACCCTTGACACCCTAACATATTCCAATTATTAAGATGTAAACAGCGGAGCGACAGGCACCTTCGGGATTCCGGTGATGCAGTTGACAACAGTAATCGCTGCGCCCCCCTGTACGAACCGTGCCCGGTCCGCGATCATGGCGATATAGCCTGTCAGCGATCCGCATCGCGCTTTCTGGAGATTGTCGAAATGCCTGCCCGCAATCTAATCTCGATTGTCGTGCTTTCAGCCGCCCTCTTCGCCACGCTCGCGCCGGCCTACGCACAAACGACCGCTTCCCGCGCCGAGGATACCCCAGATGGCGCCACACTGCTTCAGGATTCGCTCAACGAGTGTGAGGCGACGATCAAAGACCTCGATGCCGAGATCAGCGAGTTGCGCACCGCCGTCCAGGCCGATGATCCATCACCACAGGATTCCATCACCTACAACGCCCAGCGTCTGAAGCTGGCCGGGCTGGTCGCGGAGCGCGCCTGTCTGGACCACAACCGTGAGACACTGAAGCTGGCACTGCGCTGGCACGCCGGCGAGCGTGAGCTTCAGCACGACCTTGCTTGGCGTCTGATGGTGGCGAACCTCGAAAACACGGAAGAGGAGCTGGCCCAGGTCGCCGATGGACCGCAAACGAACCCGGAACACCCGGTCTCCATCTGGCAGGCGGCGTTTCTCGAAGTCGTGCCCACACCGGTCTGGGCCTCGTCCGGGGGCCGCTCGCGTGATACCGCAACACGCGTTCAGCCAAGTAACCGCGGCAGCACGCGCCAAGGCAGCGGCTACGGCCGATCGGGGCGACCAACACAGGATCGTGAC
>JAFGRR010000244.1 GCA_016935035.1 Phycisphaerae bacterium
CGAACCAGCAGATCACGCAGCGCGTGGGCCTGTTCCGGCAAATCGGGATGATAGCGCACATCCGAATCCGGATTCAGCTTGACATGCGCCAGCGACAGGCCGCGCTCCTGCTTCATCGCCCCCAGGATCCGCAGCAGTCCCGTCGCCTGGGCGTCAAACCCGGATTCCGCCGACTCCAGCACGGCCAGATTCACGTGACGCGCGTCCGGGACGCGCGGCGTCCACTGCACATCGGCGCCCGCCTGAATCCAGCAATCGAACTCATCGCCCGCGACCTCACGGCCCAACTGGATGAAGTCGATCGTGACGGTCTCGATGCGACCGCCGCGTTCCGCCATCAGGTATGTATCCCGGGGGAAACCCCGTGTCGGGGTCTCGAGCCACATGAGAACAGCGGCTCCGAGAGTCATTGACATGACGAGACAGATTGTGACTCGGGTATTTCGCGTGTCCCGGGTCATGAGCATATCCTTCGCTCGGACAGGGTCATCCTTGCCGCCCTTACTTACACCAAACGCCACAGGAATGCAATGGAGACGGCCAGGATTCCGCGATTCTTCCGCACAAACCAACCTCTACAGTATATCGGCAACTCGAAGTCACACTATGCATCGCCGATTGAGGTCGATCACGTCACGCGCAGCGAGCGCGTTTCCGATCTCGCAACGCATGGTATCATCAGAGGACTCGCGCCGCCGCACCGCGCGAACACGGAGTCTAGCTGTGCAGTTATCTACCTACTTCCTGGAGACCTTCGGCTGCCAGATGAACGTTCTGGACAGCCAGCTTGTCGAAGGGCAACTCCGCGCCCTGGGATTGCGGCGTGTCGCGATCCCGCGCGAGGCCGACCTCATCTTATTCAACACGTGCAGCGTCCGCCAGCACGCCGAGGACAAGGTGCTCTCACGCCTCGGACAGCTAAAACACATCAAACGCGACCGGCCGCACACGATTATCGGATTGCTCGGTTGCATGGCCGAGCGGCTGCGCGAAGGGCTATTCGAGCTGAACCCGCACCTGGATCTGATCTGCGGACCGGGCGAGCTTGACCGGCTGCCGGAGCTGCTTGGCCGGGTGGACGAATCAGGCAAGCCCATAGCAGCCATCACCGGCCTCCAGACACGCCGCCTTGTTCCCGCCGAACGCTCGCTCCTGGACGATCCCCTGGAAACGCTGGATCTTTCGCGCAGACCGTTGCCTGGCGACAGCATTATGCAGTCATACGTCCGAGTTCAGCGCGGCTGCGACAAGTTCTGCACCTATTGCGTGGTGCCCTACACGCGTGGGGCCGAACGCAGCCGCCCACCCGGGAACATCGTCCGCGAGGTGCAAACGCTTGCTGACGCCGGCTGCCGCGAGGTGACCCTGCTCGGGCAAACCGTCAATTCGTACGCCTACAGGGAAGGCCAGACGCCGATGCGTTTCGCCGACCTGCTGCGGCTTGTACACGAAGTGCCCGACATCGACCGAATTCGTTTCGTAACCAGCTATCCCGCCGACTGGGACGACGACATCTTCCGCGTGATGCGCGACCATCCGCGCATCTGCCCGTACCTGCACATCCCCGCGCAAAGCGGCTCCGACCGCATCCTGAAGGCCATGAAGCGCAACTACACGGCCGACAGCTACCTGCGCCTCATGGATACCGCGCGCCAATACGTCCCCGACATCGCCTTGGCCGGCGACTTCATCGTCGGATTCACCGGCGAGACCGACGAGGACTTCGCCGCGACCGTCGATCTGGTACGCCGGGTGGAATACAAGCAGATTTTCGTCTTCAAATATTCCCCCCGCCCCGGCACGGCCGCCGACCGCAGTCTGGCAGACGACATTCCCCAGGACGTGAAGGCCCGCCGCAACAACGAGCTGCTCGCCGTCCAGACGGCGATCATGGAGCGTCAGAAGCGTGCCTTGGTCGGCCGGACGGTCGAGGTCCTGGTCGAAGGCTACAGCAAGGCCGCGCGCCGAGCGCAGAAGGACGCCGCTGACAGTAACGGCTCACTCGACCCCGAAAACCCGACGACCAGCCCCCTCGACGACGTCGCAGCCTCCAAAGCCAACCAGCTAATCGGCCGCACGCCGCAAGACATCATCACCGTCTTCCCCGGCGACGCCGCCCACGTCGGCGCCCTGGTCGCTGTCCGCGTCACCGACGCCAGCGCCCTGACCCTCTTCGGCGAGATCGAGTCGGTAGTGTCGCCGGCCAAAATGCCGGCAAACCCCGGCACGTGATCGCCCGTACCCCGGGTTATAATCCCCGGCATGGCTGGGGCGCTGGACATAGATCTGCATTGCCTCAATTGCGGCTACAACCTGCGGGGGTTGTCGGGGGAGATGATCCGCTGCCCCGAGTGCGGAAATGACAACCCCATCGGCGACGTCGAACCGCCGGCCCCGATCATCAGCGCACAACTGCGTAAGATGGAAACCGCCCCCGCCATGTGCGCGCTGATGGCGATCTTCAGCATCTGCCTGGCCGTCGCGTTCCTGCCCGAGCTCCTGATCGGACGCGTCACGGCAGAAGACACCACATGCGTCGCCGTCCCCCTGGCGACAGCGTTCTTTGTCTGGCTCTACAACGCGCGGTGGTTCCGCGAACACTGCATGTCCAGTCCGGGATGGCTGGGCGCGCTTGTGCGCTATCACCTGACAGCCATCGGACTGACCGCACCGATGATCCTGGTCCCGGTTGTCATGGGCTTCCTGTCAGACTCGAATGGCGGACGAGCTGCGATATGGAGACATGGCCATCTCTTCGTAGCGGCGCTGATGCTAGGCTTCCTCGTGCTCAAGCCGCTCGCCCTACGGATGCACCGGCAACTGAAGCGCATCCTCGATCCACTTCAACGCGCAGTCGCGGTCAAGGTCGCACGCGACAAACTGCGAACAAAGATAATGCACCGCCGCGGCAGACCATTCGGCAAGTAACCCACCCGCATCCCCTGCCCCAATCCGAGCCCGCCCAGTGATGGGCGGGTCAGGCATAACGGCGTAAAAGACCGAGCCATGACTGGCCCGGCTCGGATCGCGGGCGCGCGCTGTTTCTGAACCCTGAACCCTGAGCCCTGAAAACTGACATGCCCGCTCGGTCTCTGACGCAGCCGCCGCGCCGAATTACTTCTCCCCCTCCTTCGCCGGTTCCGGCTCGTCCTTCTCCGCCGGTGCCAACCCCGCCAGCCGCTCGTAGTACTGCCGCATCGCCGGGTGATACTGCCGCGGAATGCGTTCGCGTTCGATGGCGTCCTGGGCGTCGCGGACGGCGGAACGGACGGCGTCAGCGCTCTTGGAGCGGGCCTCGCCGCGAACTTGCGGAGCATCGATCAACACCTGCCCGATGATCTCGCCCGAATTGAGCTTGCCCTCGACCTTGGTCGGGTTGAGCTGGTGTGCGGTCTTCTGCTTGCCGATGCCGGCACCATAGCCAATGCCCGCCCGGGGACCTTGTCCACCGGGCTGCCCAGGTGGACCGGGTTGCTGGCAGGAGCCGTCCGAAATGTCATCCCGCAAGTCGCCGAGCTGCGAGAGCTGCATCTCCAGTTCCTGAGCCAGTTGCTCGGCCATCTCCAGGTTGCTGAGTTGTCCGGCCGCGTTGCCCAACACGCCGGACGAGCCTGACGCGCCGGAAGAACCCTGCCCGGCGGTGTCGCACTGCTGCGAGCACTGCGCCGCCGCCTGGGCCAGGCTCTGCGCCAATCCCTGACGGGCCTTGCAGGCCTGCTGATTCTGGCTGACCTTGCGGGCCAGCTTCTTGACGTCCTCCTTGGACATCTTTGTGTCGCCCAGTGCCTTCTGCAGAGCCTTCTCGATCGCCTGCGGATCGGTGGCGCCCGATTCGGCCAACTGCTTCAGCAGCTTTTCGGCATCCTCGGCGGACATGCCGGCCTTGTTTTCAAGCTCCTTGCGCAGCGCCCCGGTATCGCCGAGCTTCTCCAACTTCATCGCCAGCTCGCTTAGCTGCTTTTGCAGCTCGGCGGCGTCCTTCTGCTTCTCCGGATCGCCGTTCTGCGTGGCGTCGTCGATCGCGTTTTGCAGCTTGCTGATCGCCTCCTGTGCCCCTTTGAAATCACCCGCCGCCAGTGCCTTTGACAGTTCGGATGCCGGATCATTCCCACCCAGCGGTTTGAGCTGCGCCAAGTTGCGTTTCAGCGTATCCAGCATCTCAGTCGTGCCGGACTGCCTTTGCTGTTCGAGTTGTTCGGCGACGTTGTCGATGCGTTTCAGGGCTTCGCGGCGCATGTCCTCGGGCGTGGCATCCAGATCATCGGGGACCTTCAACGGATCCAGTGCCGTGCGCAGGTCCTCCAACTCGGGCTTCGCTGCCGCCAGTTGCTTGAGCTGCTCCAACTGCTCATTGACCTCGACGGCGATCGCCTCGGTCTGCTGCCGATTCTCCTGCCGTTGCCGCGTCAGTTCGTCGCGATCCTCGCGGGCCAGCACGTCCAGTGGCGGCAGAAACATGCCCAGAATCAGGGCCAGCACGATGCTCGCCGCCGGCCAGCGCCAGCGCTGCGGCATGCGCAGCGGGACGTGCGTCGCGACGTGTACGCCGCCGGCGCGCCGCTCGGCATCCCGCACGGCGGCCTGCGAAAACTCGTCCGGCGCGGTTCGGCATTCTAAAGCCGTGCTGATACGTTCCTTAAGGCCGGCGGCACCGTCGAGTACAATGGCGGCCCGCAAGTCGCTGACCCGCGTCAGCAGCGTGCCGACGACCGCGACCACGACCGCCAACCCCGCCGCGACCGCCAATCCCGGCATCACCGGAATCCCCAGCACGAACAGCCGCTCCACCAGCAGCACTGTCACCCATACCAGTGTGGCGACCAGCACGCCCAGCAGGGCACGATCAAACATGACATTCAGCAGCAGTCGCCGCCGGACGAGCTGAACCTGGCGATCAAGCTGTGTCATGAGAAGCCCCTTTGCGTAATATCACTCACCGTCTCGATTCTAAGTCCGCGTCTGCCGCCGTACAACAAAACCCGCCGCCCGAAGAGCCCCGGGCCTCAGCCCGGACGGTCCAAATGACGCAGCAGGCGTCCGACAGCCACGCCTATTAGTCTACTACGGCATCCCCCCCGCATTCCCGCAGCCCACCGGCCCCGATTCGGCCCCCAGCGGCCGCCAAACCCCTCCCGCACGCGAAAATCGCCGCCCTTGCACCGCATGCCGGTCTGGGCTACGACGCGCATTATGGGCAGCGAGGACCCCGCCAAACTGTGGATAGGGCCGTCGGGCTGGAGCTACGACGACTGGAACGGCGTCGTCTATCCGCAACCGCGGCCGCGCGGCTTCAAGCCGCTGACGCTGATCGGGCGGCTGTTCAACGCAGTCGAGGTAAACTCCAGCTTCTACCGCATCCCAACCGCCCGCATGACCGCTGCCTGGCCCAGGCTCGTACCGCCCGATTTCCGCTTCGCCGTCAAGCTCAACCAGGCGTTCACGCACCAGCGGGCGGCGTTCCCCGACCAACGGACCGTGGCCGATTTCCGCGAGGGCACCATGCCGCTGCGCGACGCCGGCATGCTCGGCCCGCTGCTCATCCAATTCCCCTGGTCATTCCGCCACAACCCCGAGTCGGTCGATTGGCTCGGCCGCCTGCGCGACGCCTTCGGCGACTACGAGCGTTTCGTCGAGGTGCGACACCAGTCGTGGGCCGAGCCACAGGCACTGGACGCGTTGCGCAACGTCGGCGGATACTGCAATATCGATCAGCCCCGGCTGCGCGATTGCCTCGGCCCGACGCAGCACGTCTTCGGCCACGCCGCCTATCTGCGCCTGCACGGCCGCAACGCCCGGAACTGGTTCGCCGAGGGCATCCCACCATTCGAGCGGTACAACTACCTCTACAGCGACGCCGAAATCGCTGAGTGGATCACGCGTCTGCGCGAGATGGCCAAGCAGGCCGGTGAGGTTTTCGTCTTCGCGAACAACCACTATCGCGGCCAGGGCGTCGTGAACGCGTTGGAGTTGAGAGCCCTCTACGAAGAGTGCAAGGTAGCCGTCCCCGACGAACTGCGGGCCGCCTATCCGCGTCTTGCCGCGGTGGCCCAACCGCCGCGCGCACCACGGCTATTTGAATAGAACGGTACTAGAGCCTATCCCAAGACCGCGATTCTGATCTGAGCCGCGACCGTGACGGAGCGGTTGTGCCGTAAAACGAACGGTTTCTCAGTCAACCGGTTCCTTACGGGCGCGGCTCGGTTCGGTTTTGGGATAGCTGCTAGTCGCAGGGGAGCTCAGCGATTGGTCGAGGATGCCCGGACGGTGCCGCCGACGAAGTGGTCGGTGACCCCCTCGGCGATGGCGTTGGCGATGCGGTCCTGATAGCTCGATGTGGCCAGCTTGGCGGCCTCCGTGCGGTTGCTCAGAAAGCCGCACTCAACCAGCACCGCCGGCCGCGAGTGACCGACGAGCACGCGGTAGCCGGCCCGTTGGACGCCGCGTGATGCAATCCCGGCGCGTTCGAGCGCCATCGTGATGTTCTGCCCGGCGCTGCGGCTTTGGGTCGTGGCATTGCGGGCAAGATAGACAGTCGCGCCACTGGCGTCGGCACGCCGCGCCGAGTCCGCGTGGATCGAGACAAAGAGGTCGGCGCGATGCCGATCCGCCAGCGCGGCCCGCTCATCGAGCGTCGGAAACGTGTCGGCCGTACGCGTACAGATCACGTTCGCCCCGCGCTGTTTGAGCACGGCCGCCAGCTTGTTCGCGATCGCCAGATTGACGACCTTCTCCGGCTGAGGACCGACGCCGGGAGCACCGGGATCACGCCCGCCATGACCAGGATCGATCACGATAGTCTTGGGGCCGATCATGCGTCCGGCGGACTTCTCAACGCGCGGCGTCGGTGTTGGCTGTAGCGGTACGGTGCGGGGCGTCGGATATGCGCGGGCCGGCTTCGTGGCCAAGAGCGGATTAGGCGGCGACCCGCGACGCTGGGTCCCAGGGGCCGCGCAGCCGGTCAGGATCATGAGTATCAAGCTGACGCCGATCAGTCGATTCATCTTGGCTGCTCATGGTATCGGCAAGCGCTATGGCGTCAAATCAGCCTGCGCTGATAATCGTTAGCCAACGTGCGCGCCACAGGTGGCGAACATCCGCCGAGCACGGGCGTATGGTGGGTAATATGCGAGAGGCCTTATTTCTGGGATGGAGCTGGACCTGGGTCGCGATCGAGGTGGCCATCCTGATCGTGCTGTACCGCTGGCTGATCGCCGCTGGCAATCCCAAGCTCGGTCTGCTGCGAACAATCCGCGCCACTTTCTGGGCCGGCGTGGCCAGCGCGGTGCTTTGCGTGGCCCAGGCCACCCTGGGGCAGATGCTCGGGTTTGGCCGGCTCTCCACACTGACGGCGGTGGTTCTCTGGACGGCGGCCGTGCCGCCGGTGTGGGGCATGGTCACACTCGTATCCGTGGTCCGGCGTCTGCCGTCGCCGGTGCGCTGGCCCGCCCGGGCCGCAGCGGTGCTGGGTTTGCTGGCCGCTCCGGCGTGCGCTTACGCCACCCTGGTCGAACCTTGGTGGGTCGAGGTCACGCGAACGGACGTGGTCATGTCCGGCATGCCGGCGGACGCCACCGCTATCAAAGTCGTCGTGCTAGCCGATATCCAGACCAATCGCGTCGGCAACTATGAACGCCGCGTGCTCGATCTGGTGAAAACCGAGAAGCCCGACCTGCTGCTTCTGCCGGGGGACTTCTTCCAGTGCCTCGCGTGGCAGTTCGAGCGTAGCCACGACGACTTCGTGGAGCTGCTGCGGTCGCTGAAGGCGATAGCGCCCGTATTCGCCTGCCCCGGCAACATTGACCACCCTGGACAGACCGCGAGCATCTTCGCCGAGGCCGGAGTCCGTCTGCTACGCGACGAAACCGAGATCATCGAGATCCATGGCGTGCGCGTGGCAATCGGCGGAACCGAGTTCTACCGCCAGGGGCCGTACGATCCGGCGTTGTTGCATCAGCTACGCTATGTGAACGCGGACGTCCGCCTGCTCATGAATCACACGCCGGACGCGGTCCTGCGCGCAACGCCGGCGGACCGCGTGGACTTGATAGTCTCGGGTCATACGCACGGCGGCCAGGTCGTGCTGCCCGGGTTCGGCCCACTGCTCAAGGCGTCGAGTGTGCCGCGTGCGGCGGCGGCCGGCGGCCTGCACCAGGTCGGGCAGCAGCCAATCTACGTCAGCCGTGGTGTCGGAATGGAGCGCCTGAACGCCCCGCCGCTCAGATTCTGGTGCCGCCCCGAACTCGCCGTCCTGACACTGCGCGGCACGTCCCGGACGCCCTGAAAGACACCCCCGCCGGCCTCTGGTTTTGGCATTCTCCGATTGGGTGAAAAAGGCCGCCGCCAAGGAGCCGAAACGGCGCTTTTTACAGATCCGCCGAACGTGCGAAATCCCTTGATATCACGTATAATCCGGCCTGCGCCGCCGAGTGTGTTCGGACATGCCAAGGGACGGTTTTCTGACCTCGGCGCGGGGCGGGTCGCGGGCGTCCACGGACGGAACGCCCGGCGGGCTGGCGCGCGTGTGGAAGCCTTAAGGAAACAACACTCAGATGAGCGATACCGGTCCACTGCAACATGAACTGCACACTCCGATCGCAACGGAGATGCAGGAGTCGTACCTCACTTACGCAATGAGCGTCATCATGGCTCGCGCGCTACCCGACGCGCGCGACGGCCTCAAGCCATCGCAGCGGCGAATCCTCGTCGCCATGAACGACCTCAACCTCTCGCCACGGGCCAAGCACCGCAAGTGCGCCAAAATCTCCGGCGACACCAGCGGCAACTATCACCCGCACGGCGAAGGCGTCATTTACCCCACTCTCGTCCGCATGGGCCAGGAGTGGAGCCTGCGCTATACGCTCGTCGATCCGCAGGGGAACTTCGGCAGCATCGACGGCGATCCACCCGCCGCCATGCGTTACACCGAGGCCCGCCTGGCCGGCCCGGCCGAGGCTATGCTCGACGACATCGAGCGTGAGACGGTGGACTTCGAGGAGAACTACGACGGCACGCGTCAGGAACCCGTCGTCCTGCCCAGCCGCTTTCCCAACCTGCTCGTCAACGGCAGCGAGGGCATCGCGGTCGGCATGGCCACCCGTCTGCTGCCGCACAACGTCGGCGAGATCTGCAAAGCGATCGTGGCCTGCATCGACAACCCCGACGTCACGCTCGATGAGCTGATGAAGATCGTCCCCGGGCCCGACTTCCCCACCGGCGGCATGATCTGCGGCCGCGACGGCATCCGCGAGGCCTACGCCACCGGCCGCGGCTCGATGGTCGTGCGCGGCATCCTCGAAACCGAGGAAACACGCTCGGGTAAGCTCCAGATCGTCGTCAAGCAGATCCCCTACGGTGTGCTGCTGCCGACCATCAAGGACCGGCTGGTCGACGCCATCCAGAACGGCACGATCAAGGGCATTGACGACGTGCGCGACGAGTCGGGCCGCGGCGAGACCATCCGCCTCGTTATCACCCTCAAGCGCGACACCAACGTCAACGTTGTCATCAACCAGCTCTGGCAGTACACGCCGCTGCAAACCAACATCCAGGCGATGAACATCGTCCTGGTCAATCGCGTGCCAAAGACGCTGAACCTGCGGCAACTGATCGAGCAGTTCATCGACCATCGCGTTGACGTGATCCGCCGCCGAACGCAATACCTGCTGCGCAAAGCCCGGCAGCGCGCCCACGTGCTCGAAGGCCTGATCCTCGCCATCGCCGATATCGACGAGATCATTCGTATCATCCGCCACTCGCCCGACGTGGACACGGCGCGCCAGCGGCTGATGGACAAGCCTCTGCGGCTCAGCGAGCAGGCCACTGTCCGCAAGCTGCTGCCCGAGGCGTTCGTCCAACGCGCCACCAGCGGTGACCAGCACCTGACCCATACGCAGGCCGACGCCATCCTGGCCATGCAACTGCGCAAGCTGACCGGCCTCGAAATCGAGCAACTCGCCGGCGAATACTCAAAGCTCATCGACGAGATCAGCGGATACGAACTCATCCTGAGCGACCGGCGGCGCGTGCTCGACATCATCGTCGAGGACATGCACGAGATTCGCGAGAAATTCTCCGACCCGCGCCGCACCCAGATCGTCGGCGACGTCGGCGAATTCGCCATGACCGATCTCATCGCGCGCGAAAGCGTCGTCGTCACCGTCTCGCACGAGGGCTACATCAAACGCGTGCCGATGGACACCTACCGCAGCCAGGGCCGCGGCGGTCGCGGCGTGCGCGGCACCGAGGCCAAGGACGGCGACTTCATCGAGCACATGCGCGTCGTGTGCACCCACGACTACCTGCTCGTCTTCACGAACCGCGGGCGCGTCTACTGGCTCAAGGTCTACGACATCCCGAGCATGAACCGCACCGCGCGCGGCCGCGCCTTGGTTAACGTCCTGACCATGCAGCCGAACGAGCGGCACATGGCCGTGCTCGCCGTCAAGGAGTTCGAGGAAAACTACGTGATGTTCGCGACCGAGCGCGGCGTCGTGAAGAAGACGCCCCTCTCGGCCTTTTCGCGGCCGCGCCCCAGCGGCATTCAGGCCATCACGCTCGACCCGGACGATGCCCTAATCAAGGCCAGCCTCACAAACGGCGAGCAGGAGATCATGCTCGGTACCGCCACGGGTATGGCCTGCCGCTTCCGCGAGGAAGACGTGCGGCCAATGGGCCGATCGGCCCGCGGCGTGCGCGGCATAACGCTCGCCAAGGCCGACTACGTGGTAGACATGATTGTCGTCGAGCCCGGCTTCAGCGTGCTCACCGTCTGCGAAAACGGCTTTGGCAAACGCACACAGGCCGAGGACTATCGACTAACGCGGCGCGGCGGCAAAGGTGTCATCAACATCAAAACCACTGACCGCAACGGTCCGGTCGTGGCGCTGCGCGGTGTCACCGACGAACACTCCCTCATGCTCATCACCGCCAACGGCATCATGATCCGCCAACCGCTCGATCAACTGCGCGAGATAGGACGCGCGACCCAGGGCGTGCGCCTGATGCGCCTCGACGAGGGCGATCGCGTGGTGGCGGCGGCGAAGATCATCACCGAAGAGGAAGAAGACGAGGCGATTGGCGAACGGCCCGACAACGGCGGCGAGACCGTCCCGGACGAACCGCAAAACGGCGACGCCCAGATGCCCGACGTGCCGGTGGACGAAGACGACTCCACCGACCTGAGTAGCGACAACACGGAAGTAGACACCGACTAACAGAGCCCGAGCGGAAGCGACGGGCATATTCCACGTATGGACGGACGCCGCGAAACGACGTCGGCCGCTACAGGTCCAGACCGATATCGAGCGACTGCGTGGAGTGTGTCAGCGCGCCGACGGAGATGCGATCGACGCCGGTGGCGGCGATGTCCGCGATCGTCGCGAGTGTCACTCCCCCACTGGCTTCGAGCGCCAAACGGTCGGCGATGCGGAGGTCTTGCCGCACCTTGTTCGCCGTCCGCAACTCCCCCAGCGAGAAGTTGTCGAGCAACACGATGTCAATGCCCGGAACGCGGCACACCGCCTCAAACTGCGGCAGATTGTCGACTTCCACCTCGACGAACTTGGGACGGACAGAACCGCCGATGCGCGCGAGCAAACGCGGCAATTCCTCCGCAAGCCGCTCAGGCGGAATGCCGGCGAGATGGTTGTCCTTGACGAGCACCGCGTCGAACAGGCCGACGCGATGGTTGTGTCCGCCGCCGGCCCGAACCGCGTACTTGTCCAACTCGCGCCAACCCGGCAGCGTCTTGCGCGTATCGAGTACACGCACCGCCGGATTGCCTGCGCGCGCCGCGGTCACGTATCGGTCCGTGAGTGTCGCGACGCCGCTCAATCGGCCGAGAAAGTTGAGCAGCGTACGCTCAGCGGTGAGCACAGCCGCCAATGGTCCGCACAGCGCCGCCACAGGCTGACCGGCGGCCACGCGATCGCCATCCGCGACGTCACCGGTTCTATCGGAGGCCGGCACAGGCGTCACTGTGACGGTCTGCCCTAAACGCCGGGTGAAGGACTCGCAGATCAGCGGAGCCAGCGACAAGCCCGCCACGACGCCGGCAGCACGCGACACGACTCGGGCCTCCACCTGACGCTCTGGTTCCGGCAACAGCGCGGCTGTGATGTCGCCAGCCTGACCAAGATCCTCGTCGATGGCGGCGGCAATCAACTGCCGTGTCTGCTGCGACCAGTCGCTCACGTTGCTCATGGCCCATCCACGGCCGAGGTATCTGATTCGCTTACGTCCGAAGGCCCCGGACGTTCTTCCGGCGTCATCAACCCGGCGCGCCATGCGGCAAACGCCGCCAGGACGCTGAACAATGCAAACAGCGGAATGGCGTAGCGTGTTCGGATAACCGGGTCGTCGCCACGCACCCAAGTCATCAGCAGCCCCGTAGCGCCGAAGACGATCGTCAGCCCGTACGAGATCATGACGGTCGCCCGAACCGACAATCCGCGCTGCACGAGTTGGTCGTAGAAGTGGCTGCGATCACCCTCGAAGATTGACCGCCCGCTGCGCCAACGCCGAAACATCGCCAACGCCGTATCGAACACCGGCAGTGCAAAGATCATCAGCGCCCCGAGCACCCAGCGGAAATAGGTCTTCTCGCCGAACAGGACTATGAGCATGCCGCAGTTGTAGCCGAGCAGCGTGCTGCCGGCGTCACCCATGAAGATGCGCGCCGGGTTAAAATTGAACGGCAAAAAACCGAGCGCGGCACCGAGCATGGCGATGGCCAGCACGAGCCGGACGGGATCGCCACTGGTGCTGAACTCCCAGGCGGCCAGATGCGCCGCGAGCAGGAAGAACCCCAGCGAGATTATCGCCGTCACCCCTGTGCAAAGCCCATCAAGCCCGTCGATCAGGTTGGTCGAGTTGACCGCGCCCAAGACGATGATGACGCCGATGACACATGACGCGATGGCTGCCAGCCAGCCAGGCAAGTGGATGCCAATCGGAGTCAGGACCGAGCCTACCATACCGAAGCCGGCCCGTGTGCTGATGATCACGGCGACTACAACGCCGGCGCCTATCAGTAGTCGCAGCTTCGGCGATATCTGACGCACGTCATCAATCAGCCCGAC
>JAFGRR010000021.1 GCA_016935035.1 Phycisphaerae bacterium
ACCTCCTATCTCGAAAGCTTTGAACACTCTCAAGATAGGCTCCGGTCGCCTTGCCTTCTATCTCATCCCGGAAACCCCGGATGAACCTGTTATCAGCGGGGCGGTGAGTTACGCACCGGGGGTGTCCGCGGGGGGCGCGAGCTTCGATGGGAGTTCGTTTATCAGCTACCCGCTCAGCCCACCCAGCGACGAGGCGGGCTCGGTGGCATTCTGGTTTCAGAAGAACTCGGCAGACAGCGAGGGTGGCGTTTTGCACTTCGGCACCCTCGGGCAGGCGAATAGCATCGGCGTGTTCTATGCCAACCAGGGTGATGCGGCTTTCGAGGCACGTGATAGCGCTGGAACGCTCGTCCAGATCAGTGCGGCCGGTGTACTGTCGCAAGCGGAGTTCACGCACATCGTCACGACATGGCGAATCGACGACACCGGCGCGCACATGTGGCTCTTTGTCAACGGTGGCTACGTGACGTACGGTCGCCTGGATGGGGCATTCGATCACTCGGGCGCCACTCTGCAACTCGGTACGACCGGGTGGTGGGGCAATGGCGAGGGTGTCGTGGATGAGCTTCGCGTCTTTGACTGGCCTCTATCGGACTCGGAGGTTTACGCGGAGTATGTTTACTCGTCGAACCGACACCGCCGACAACCGACGGGCAAGCCCGTCAGCACCGGGCCGGTGCAGGTAATCGGCAAGGGGCTGTATGTCGACGGCAAGCCGTTCGAGGTCAAGGGGGTCGGATATCAGCCGACGCCGATTGGGTTCTATCCCTGGGAGTATTCGGTATACACAGATGCGGCGATTCTATCGCGAGACATACCGCTGCTGAAGGCGATGAACGTCAATACGGTTCGCACGTGGGGAGAGATACCGAACGCCGTGCTGCTGGATGCACTGTACTATGACGCGGATGAGCCGATCCGTGCGCTGCTGGGCTCCTGGGTGGCGACGAGCGGAATTGACTATGCCGACCCGAGCACGATCGCGCAATACGAGAATGAGTTTCGGGCGTTTGTGGCGCAGTTCAAGAACCATCCGGCGGTGCTGGGGTGGCTGATCGGGAACGAGGTGAACCTGTCGCTGACGGGCGATGATCTGGCGAACTGGTACTTGTTGGCGAATCGGCTGGCCGAGGTGGCATACATCGAGGAAGGAGCGGCATATCACCCGACGATCATCGTCAACGGGGGCATGTGGGATCTCGGTAATGTTGACAACAACTCCGACGACATCTCGATGAACTATGTGGATATGTGGGGGCACAACACATACTTCGGTTGGGACGCCCACTGCTACTTCGACTACTACGACCGGCTCAGCGCCAAGCCGCTGGTTTTCACCGAGTTCGGTATCGATGCCTGGGATAATCAGTCGGGGGCGGAGTATCAGGCGACGCAGGCGGCGTACGAGGTTCATCAGTGGCGGCAGATCGAGAGCGGGTGCGTCGGCGGCACGGTGATGGCGTTCAGTGACGAGTGGTGGAAGGACATGCTTGCCGATGATCCGGACAGCCAGGACTTCGGCGGATACGCGACCCACTATCACCCGGACGGCTACTCCAACGAAGAGTGGTATGGTGTGGTGGCCGTCGCGGACAATGCCAGTGGACCGGATGGCGTGTATCCTCGGCAAGCCTATTATGCGCTTGGGCAGGAGTTTGCCTATTCGGCTGGCGATTACGACGACGATGGTGACGTCGATATGATCGACATCGTGGCGTTTCAAACCTGCTGCGGCTTGCCTGCAAGCGGCGTCTGCGGCATCGTGTTCGACTTTGTGGTTGATGGCGAAGTCAACGGCCTCGACCTGCCGTCGCTGGCGATTTGCATGAACGGCCCCGATCAATCACCAACTTGCGCACCGTAGTCGGGCCTGCGTTTTCACTCTAGCCACACGTCGATTCGTTTGATTTGCCGATCGCGGAGGCGGTGCGCCTGTGCCGCGTCGAGACACACACCGCTGACTGTCTTGCCGCCGTCGATCTGATAGCGGACGGGCATGACGGCGTCAGACCCGAACGTGTTACGGCGCGATTCGTTATGGTAGACGAGCATGGTGTGTCCCAGCAGCGCGCAGCCAAACGCGTTGGCGGGAATCACATGCTCGACATCGTTCCATGTAATGGACGTGTTCTTGGTGGTGAACCACTCGCCGGGCAGGGCCGGCTGGGGCGCGAATTCGAGTTCGCCGCCTTGATCGAGCCGAAACGGACGCGGGCCGATGGTCATCAGCAGCCACATGTGGATGAACTCGGCGGTGGAGCCGCTGAGGCGGGCAATAAAACCGCGACCGTGCGTGGCGGGGTCGGGATTCGCGCAGGAGCCGAGAAAAGAGCTGTTTTCGAGAATGCTGCGGCCGTAGGTGCGCGGGTCCATGAAAGGCACGAGCATCGTGACGGCGTCGCGATAGAACTCGTCGAACAGGCCGGCGCGGAGGATCTCCAGGATGTACTTGTACGACATGTGCAGCCAGATCGACTCGTTCTCGAACCAGCCGGGCGTGAATGTGCGGGCGCGGCCGATCGACGGCGAGCATCCCGCCAGCGATGCGTTGAGCTTGTACATGCGCAGCGTGCTGTCGAAGAGCGGGCTGACGCGGACGGCGGAGTACACGCGGCGGGCATCGTCGGGAGATTCGATCAGACGCAGCCGGTGCACCTGGCCTTCGAGGAACAGGGGCAGCGGTGTCGACTCGTTCGGCACCGCCATGGCGGCTCCGGCGGGCGTCTTGGTCGGCGCGTTGCGGAAGTACGTATGGGTCAGGCCGGTGGCCGGGTCGGACACGCGTTCGGCGGCCCCCTGAACGCGCTGCACGACGAGGTTGAGAAGCTGCGCTACGAGAGTGGCGGGCACGGTAGCGGTCGTAGCGTCCGTGTCGCGTGACACGGCCTGGCGATAAGACTCGCGGGTCGTGCACTCGGCGGACCAGTCGTATTCGTCGGCGCTCAGGTGCTTCACCACCTTCGCGACCAAGTCGGCAACCGGGCGTGGCAGAACCAGGTCGGGGATCTGTTTCAGATGTTCGCGGAGCCACGCGGCAAGTCGCCCCAGCTCCAGCGCCTCGCAACTCGACGAGCCGAACAACCCGGGCAGGCCGTTCATGGCGTCATTCCAGGCGGGGCGCCCCGCCTCCATCTCGATGCCGCGGCAACTCGCGTCGAACGAGACGGCTTTGATCGCAACCAGGCCGACCAGCTTACCGAGCGGCGTGACGGGCGGCAGCGGCGCCGAACGCCACGGTATGTCGGTCACCGCGTCAAGTTGGCGTGGTCCGACCGGGCGCTGGTGATATTTCGCGCTGCGCGGCCGCACGAACGCCCCGTCGTCAAACCAACCGATGTCTGGTCGTTCGGTGAGCATCCTCTCGATCTCGTCCGGGAACACGTGCGCCAGGGCGTCGAGCATATCGGCGAGGTAGGTCCAATGGTCGATCCAATAGCCGCCCTCATGGCCGCCGGCGACCAGACGCCGGTGACATTGGGCGAGGAGATTCTTCAGCCAAGCCATGCGGTCGCTGATGGCGATGCCGCGGCGGTCGAGCCAGTGCAGCACGGCGCCGGGCTGGAACGGCTGCGTGATGATGGCGCTGAATTCGGCGAGTTGAGCCGCGCTGATGCCGGGTGGCGCGAGGGTTTCCGCCTGTGCCTGGTCGGCGATCCAGTGATAGCCCTTGATTGCCAGCGGGTTGAAGCCGTCGGGCTGGATGAGTTCCAGGAACATGCGCAGCTCAAGGTCGCGCACGCCGGGATAGAACATGACGTCCCAGCGGCGGTTCTGGCAGATGTCGCGGTAGTTGCCGGCACCGCTAGAGAGCGGGTGCGGCGGGAGATGGAAGAAGTTGTAGTCGCGTTCGAGGTCGCCGTGCCGCCGGGCGTAGACGTGATGGAGTGTCGTGCCGTCGCGCGACGGCAGCGCGATGGGTAAGCCGCCGCGCAGGACGTTGTCAAGGAAATTCTGGCGGGCGTAGGCATCGAGCGTCGCGTGGCGCGAGACGGTGATTGCCGGTGCGGTGACGGCCTCGACGGTGCGCTTGCTTGCTTCGGATGCCCGCTTGAAATCCGCCGGCTTCTTGAAGGTGCTCACGAACCGTTCAGCCATAGCGGCTTCCGGCGCGGTTCCGATCAGGGCGAACAGCTCGATGGATTCGCCGGGTTCGAGAGTGGTGTTCAGGGGCACCAGCGCGCAGGCCAGGCGATTCTCCCACACCTGCTGATCGGCATTGACGCATTCGTTCTCGATGAAGAGACGCGGCGACGCCAGGCTCTGGCCGCCGCCGAAGACGACGCTGGGGTCGATGATGGGCTGTATCGGCCGCAGGTGCTGGCCGTCGATGCGCCAGGCGGCGTAGAAGTTGCCGCGCGCGACGTGCGATACTTCGGCCTCGTCGTGCACGGCGACCTTGGTCGCGAAGTACGGTACGCGGTCGAGCAGCAATTGCACGTAGGCATAGGCCTCGGTGATGTGCCGCTGGGCCTTGAGCGTCTGGTCGCTGATACCGGCGGGCAGGATCAGCGGCAGGCCGTCCAACAGCGCCAGCGGAGTCGGAGCCGAACCGATGTTGGTGAGGCTGACGTGACGCACCAGCGCGCCGAGCGGCTGATCGGGCGGGGAGAAATACTCGACATCACAGCGCAGTCCGCGCATGTCGTTGACCGCCGAAATTCGCAGCCGGTCCGGCAAGACGCGCATGGTCTTGACGTCGCCGTTGGGCTGCGGGCAGACGGCGCTGAACGGCTCGTAGTATTCGCCGGTGAGCATACAGAAGGTGCGGAAACCCTGGAGCCCCACCATCTGATAGGCCCAATTCGCCGGCAGGAACTCGATGATGGCGTTGTTCTTGTCCTGAACGCCGAAGGAGGCGATGGCCTGGGCACGGTTGACGTACAGGCACCACAAGGGCGTACCGTTCAGTCCCGCGATGCCAGGCAGGAAACTGGAAAACGCGGGGGCCGCGTCATAGTCGCTAAAGCAAAACGCACCGTCCCGCGCGAGACTATGGAGAGGAACGGCGTCCTCCGACGAACAAGCGGGCGGGGTAATCGTTATTGACATCAGGCTGTCCTCTTACAACAAACAGACGGTACGGTGACAGCGCCCGCCGACACAGTTGTCATCCCTTTATGCCGGTGCTGGCGATGCCTTCGATGAACGTGCGCTGGCTCAGGACGAACAGAACCAATAGCGGCAGCGCCACGAGGGTGCAGGCCGCCATGAGCAGGTTCCATGGCGTGCCTCCGTGCTGGGCCTGGTAGAACTGCAACCCCAGGGCCAGAGTAAAAGTCTCCTGGTGATTCAGGTAAATCAGCGGTCCGAGGAAGTCGTTCCAGACGAACATGGTGTGGAACAGGGCCACCACGACCAGTGCCGGTCGCGAGAGCGGCAGGATAATGCGCCAGAAAATCCCCCAGTGCGAAAGGCCGTCGATGCGGGCAGCCTCGGAAAGCTCGTTCGGAATCTGCATGAAGAACTGCCGCAGCAGGAAGATGTTGAAGGCATTGCCGAACAAGGCCGGCACCCACAGCGGCGCAAGCGTACCGATCCAACCGAAGGATTTGAACAGGAAATACGACGGGATCATGATCGCGGGGAACGGAATCATGGTGGTAGCCAGCACGCACATGAAAACGGTGTTGCGTCCGGGCCATTGCACGCGTGAGAAGCCGTAGGCGGCGATGGCGCTTGATATCACCATGCCGCTGACGCCGAGCAGGGCGACGATGAGCGTGTTGCGCAGGTACAGGATGAAGTGGACGTTGTCGCTGGTAAGCACGCCCTCATAACCGGCGCGTTCGATGCCGTCGGCGCCGACGAAATGCTCGCGGCCGGCGTAGTAGTTCTCGTAGCCGAACTGGGCCATGCGCGACGGCTCGTCGGGCAGCAGACGGAACTCGCCGGTCGTGACCTCGTCCTGCGGCTTGAAGCTGGTGGCCACCATCCAGACCAGCGGCGCGATCCAGAGGACCGACACCAGCGCCATGAGTCCGGCGCGTAGCCAACTGCATGCAGCGTTCCACGTCACGGCGTCCCTCCCTGGTAATGCACGACGCGTCGACTGAGCTGAAACGCGAACGCCGTGAACGAGAGGATGATGAGCAACTGCACCCAACTGAGCGTGCAGGCGTAGCCGAAACGCTGGAACGTGAAGGCGACGTCGTAGAGGTACATGGAGAAGAAGTAGACGTTCTGCTGCGGGCCGCCGCCGCGGAGCATGATCTGCGGGATGGCGAAGACCTGCCAGACGAAGATGATGCCCATGACTATGTTGTAGAAGATCGTCGGGGAGATCAGCGGCAGCGTGACATTCCAAAGACGCTGCCAGGCGTTGGCGCCGTCGATGCGGGCGGCCTCGTAGAGAACCGTCGGGACGTCCTGAAGGCCGGCCAGGTAGATCACGACCGGATGACCGATGGGCCAGAGGCTCAGGATGATCATCGCCGGCATGGTCCAGTGTGCGTCTTGCAGCCAACTCGGTGGTCTGCAACCGAAGAGGCTGCACGGCCAGCTAAGGACGGCGTTCAGCAGACCGTAATCGGCGTTGAAGACCCACATCCAGATCATGGCCGTCGCGACCATCGGCACCAGCGTCGGCACGAAAATCAGGGCGCGCCAGAGTGTGCGTCCGGGGATGGGGGCGTTCAAGGCGATGGCGAAGAGGATCGCGAGCACGGCTCCGAGCGGCAGCGAAAAGGCCGCGTAGATGGTGGTGTTCTTGAGGACCTTCCAGAAGGTGGGGTCGCTCAACATCGTGCGGAAGTTGTCGAAGCCGATGTAGACGGGCCGCCTCAGACCGTCGAACTCGCACAGGCTGAAGTACGCCGCCATGACGATCGGAACCAGCATGAACACCGCAAAGCCGACGACCCACGGGCTGATCCACAGCAGCCCGGTGGCCACGCCGTTGCCGACGACTGAGCTTGTTCGCCTGGAGCCGTTCATGGATAGGTCTCGCCGTAGCGCGCCATACCCTCGCGCGCGATGTCCGTGAGTTTGACTATGCGTGCCTGCAAACGCTCAAGGCGCTGCGCGGGGTCGGCGCCGTCACGCCAGATGTCGATGTAGGCGTTGCCAAAGGCCTCACGCAATTCCAGCCAGTTCGGCAGCGGCGGATCGCCCTGGGCGTCGGGCAAGCGGGCCAGACGCTCGTGCACGTCGATGACCGGATTGGGATGCGTCGCTGTGAAGTCCTGCGAGGCCTCGTTGAGCGGGCTGCCCTTGTAATGAATCCAGTTGATCCACTCGATCGGACGCAGCGGCGGCATTGGGCGGCGCTCGAGGCCGGTCGGCGTCCTGATGACATAGTATTCGTAACCTTCGCGCGGCGTCTCTTCGCCGGAGGGGACGTTGATCGGCGGGTTAGTGTACAGCCAGGCGATGAACTCCCAGGCCTGCTCAGCGTGCCGCGCGCCGGTGGGAATCACGAGGATGTCCTGACCGACGTAGCTGCGCGGACGGCCGTCAACAGTCGGTATCGGTGCGGCGCTGTAGCGCAGCGTTGGCGCATACTGGCGGATCATGTTCGCGAACCATGGGCCCTGCCGCATCATGGCCAGCTTGCCGATCATGAATGGGTTGTCGGGCGAGTTGAAGTTGCTGAGGCTGCCTTCGAAGCGGCCGAGGGCGTCATAGCCGAAAGTCTGGGCGAAGTCGCGGACCCAGCACATCGAGGCCTGCCACTCGGGTTCGTTGGCCACGACCAGGCCCGACTCCGGATCGGCGAGATGGCCGCCGAACCAAAGCGGCCAGGTGTACCAGTACCAGCCGATGTTGCCGGCGTGCCCGGGGATGTAGCCCATGCGCGTGAGCGTGCCGTGCTCGTCGCGCTCGGTCAGGACACGGCAATAGGCAAGCAACTCGTCGGTGGTGCGTGGAGCCCGCTCGGGATCGAGGCCGGCGGCACGCAGTTCGTCGGCTTTTTGGGCGAAGATGTCGAGGTTGTAGTAAAGGGCCAGTGACCACGGGGTGAGCGGCAGACCGTACAACTCGTCCCGATAGCAGCATTGGTCGTAGTAGACCGGGATGATGTCGGCGCGTGAGATGTTGGCGCGGGTGGCGCGCTCGCCGAGCGGCGTCAGCGCTCCCTTGCTGGCGTAGCTGGCGATCAGGTGCGGCCAAAGGCCGATCAGATCGGGCGGGTCACCGCCGGCGATGGCGACCAGGCTCTTGAGGTCGATCTGGGTGGTGGACTCGTACTGAACGTAAATGCCGCGTTCAGCGCCGACGGTGTCGTTAAAGACGCCGACCAGACGCTGCATGGCGAGGCCTTCGAAGTCGGTCCACTTTTCCCAGTAGCGCACCACGACGCGATCCGGCGGCACAGCGGCCGTGGACCTGGGGCCGAACAGCACCAGGCCGAGAGTGCCCACCACCATGATGGTGATGACGCCGGTACGTAGGATGTTGGCCAATGCACGCATACGTTCGCCAGACCGCTATTCGAAATAGATGTCGTCCAGGTACAACGTGACACCCTCGGGGTTGGTGTCCCAGGATGATGCACAACCGAAGCCCGCGATGATGTGGCGGAGGTCGCAGCCGGTCAGATCGACTGAGTACTGTCGCCACTGCTGATCCAGACGGTCCACCGCGCGGGCCGGAAACGTGAGCGAATCACCGTACTCGGAATC
>JAFGRR010000245.1 GCA_016935035.1 Phycisphaerae bacterium
CCTTGACCGCGAACGAGCCACGCCTGCCGAGGCGCCGCCCGACTGCTTCCTGCTGGCCCTGGACCATCTCCAGCTCAAGCCCAATGAACGCCAGTTGCTTCAAGACATCGCGCAGCGCGCGGCGCTACCCGAGCCGGCGGCAATGCTGCTCTCGCCGGAGAACCTGATGTCGGCCTATGAGAGAGCCACATCGGACGCCGGACGCTCGATACCGCGGCGCAATCTGAACGCCATCTGCGAGACGCTGTTCGGCGCCGCCCTGCCCGCCGCTAAGACGTCGCCCCACAACAACGAACCAACCACGGACATACCCGCCAAGCCCGACGCCGTGTGACGCCAGTCACTGTCACGGCCGCGCATTGCAAATCCACGACTAACCTCCTTCAGGCGACTTGACACTCGGGCGCCCTCCCGAGACTATCTCGACTGGCGCGTGTCGTTTTCCATGGGGGAGTCGCGGGCAGTTCTTGCCGCGGAAGTCCAATACAGGAGGTTAGATCGTGCGTAGCAAGACAATTCTCTCCATTGCATGCGTGCTACTACTCAGCGGGGGCATGGCGTTGGGCGAGGACGAAGCGGCACCGGCGGAGCCAACCGTGACGGCGGCCCAGCCAGCCGCCTCGATCATGGACTCGAAGTCGTACTTGCTCAGCCCGGAACCACTCTTCGCGGACACCGAAATCCTGTGGCCGGGGTTCCTGACCGGAATGAAGGCCAGCTACAAGTTCCAGGAGAAGTTCGTCGATCCGGTCGGCAATCCCATCTACTTCGAAAGCCCCTTCATCGACACGAACCTCGAACTCATCTATCTCTGGCATGACTTCCCGCGCGGTTCGCAACTGGGCGGCGGCGAAGCCAACGTCCTCGCCGTGCAGGCCCGCGTCGCGCTGACTGATCGCCTGGCATTCATCGCCACCAAGAGCGGCTACTCCTGGCTCAAGACCGGCATCACGCCCGATGCCGACGGTTGGAACGACTGGGCCTGGGGCCTCAAGTACCTCATCCTCGCCGACGAAGCCAACGAATTCGCGCTCACCGGCGGTCTCCGCTGGGAGATGCGCGGCGGCGACGACGACATCATCATGGGCGGCGACGGCGGCTCAAACGAACTCAACCCGTTCATCAGCGTCGCCAAGGGCTGGGATCGCTTCCACATGCTCGGCGCCCTCAACTACCGCGTCCCCATGGATACCAGTGAGCTCAACCAGGTTCTCCAATGGGATCTGCACGCCGACTATGAGATTGCCCCCGACGCGTTGCCCGGCTTCTTCCCGCTGCTCGAAATCCACGGGCTGCACTACCTCAGCAACGGCGACGCTCTGCCCCTCAGCGTCGGTGGCCTCGACTACTCCAACTTCGGCTCCGACGACGTCGCCGGCGACTTTGTGGCGTGGGGCGATGTCGGCTTCCGCTGGGAACTTACGCCGAACGCCAGCCTGGGTGCCGGCTACGGTTTCCCGATCACCGATCCGGATGACGACATCTTCAACCAGCGCGTCACCATCCGCCTGACCCTGAGCTACTAGCCTTGGAGACCAAGCATGAATAACCGTCATCTATACAAAGCCATGCGGCTCATGCCGTTCGTACTAGTGGGTATCATCCCCTGGAACTGCGCCTCACCGCTCCTCAAGTCGCTGACCCCCATCCTGCTCAACGATGGCAACGGCTTTCTCCAGGAAGTGATCAAAGCGGTAGCACCACTCGTGCTCCCGTAGCAAGACCGCCAGTTGACGAAACAACAAGGGAACGGCATGCCCCGTGTGTGCCGTTCTTCTCTTCTACCAACCCCGGCACACATATCGAACGAAACCTCTGGCCCATGTCGTGGTATGATTAAAGGGTGATAATCGAGCCGGTCGGCGATCCGTCGGCGGGCTTGCCGGTTTTCACACACGCTACGGGAACACTGGCGCCCACACCGGCGTCAAATCTGGCGTTGAGACGGTTGTGAATCGCAGCGCAGGCGACAACGCGGCGGCGGAAGCAGAGTTGGTTCGCTCGGCCCAGGCCGGCGACCACGACGCCTTTGCCGCGCTCGTGGCACGCTACCAGGACCGCATCTTCAACACCTGCTTCCGCATGTGCCACAACCACGCGGATGCGCTCGATCTGACGCAGACGGCATTTCTAAAGGCGCTGGAGGCCCTGCCGCGCTTCGATGCACGCGCACGGTTCTACACGTGGCTGTTCCGCATCGCGGTCAACCTGACGCTGTCGCATCGCCGGCAGCAGAAACGGCGACACACCGCCTCGCTCGACGCCGTCCACGGAGATGGGCGTATGCCCGAACCAGCCGCCCGACCAGACGCCGCCGCGCAGCGGCGCGGACCGGAGCAGGAGGAACTGCGGGGCCGGGTCGAGCACGCCCTGGCCCAACTGGACGACGAGTTTCGCATCGCCGTTGTGTTGAAGGACGTTGAAGACATGGATTACGCGACAATCGGCGAAATCCTGGAAGTTCCCCTGGGCACCGTCAAGAGCCGCATCTATCGCGGCCGCATGCTGCTCAGACAATTGCTGTCCGCTGAGAAGGTGCACCTTGAAACCGCTTGATCTCGACAAGTTGGGCCCCGACCTTTCGGCGTATCTCGATGGCGAGCTCAGCCCCGAGCGCGCCGCCGAGATCGAGCAGCTTCTCGCCGATTCGCCCGCCGCGCGCCGCCGTCTCGAGGAATTCCGCGCCGTCTCCGACCGCGTCGCCAACCTGCCGCGCCAGCGTGCCCCCGAGGCGCTCGACTCACTGCTCCGCAAGCAGGTTGAGCGGCACATGCTTATCGACGCGCGCCCCAAGCCGCGCACGATCCGGCTTTACATGTTGGCGACGCGCGGCCTGGCGGCGGCGGCGGTGCTCGTGGCCTGCACGTTCGTCGGCTGGCAGGTACTGCACAGACCACCCGCCGCGACGCCGACGGCGCCAGACACGCTGTCCGACACCAAGGATGAAGATGCCCTGGAATACGTCCAGCTTCCACCGGACACGCTCGAGCGGCTGAGAGCCCTGGGCTACATCGCCAGCGATTCCGAGGTCGAACCCACCGACGGCACCGCGCCGGCATTGGCACTTGCGGACAAGGGCGATGCCGCCGCGCGCGACAACGCCAACATAACGGCCACCCGCGGCATCGCCGAACTGCCGGCCGACACCGCCGTCGCCCTGGCCGATCGGAACGCTATACTGGAGGGCGTCGCTCTCGACCGGTCGGCTGCTGCCAGCCACGGCGTCTCGAAGGGAGAGACGTCCGCCGGTCTCACCGGCCAACCCCCCGTGCTGGACGTGGTCGTCGTCGCCAACTCACCCGAACAGGCCGCCCGCGTGATCGACGCGCTCGGCAAGTGGACGGAAACCGACGAGAAAGACGGCTCAGTCGCCGGCGGCAAAGCGACGGTCACAGAACTGGGCGAGCCGACCGGCGACTTCGACATGTACGGCGGCCGATCGGCAATCGCCCTCGGCCAGCCCACCACGGAACAGACCATCGAGCTGACCGTGGCATCCGAGGATGTCGCCCCGCTGCTCGGCGCCATCGAAACCGAGGCCCCCGATCGCATAACCTACGGCTACGTCGTCACCACGCCCGAAGCCACGCGCGAGTGTGAAGCCCCACCCGTCACCATGGGCAACGCATGGGTGCGCGACAAGGACGCCGCGGCGGACGAGCTGTCGCTCGGAACTCGGTTTGAGCGAATCCACGAACGCGAAGAACTCGCTACAACCGAGCGTTACCCCGCTGGCACACGCCGGCCCGACGCCGCCGGCGCAAGTGGCCGCGGTCGTGCCGGCCTCGAAGATGCGGAACCCGACGCCGAATACCCCCAGCGCCGCGCCGGCATCGCGACGGCCAGACGCTCGCTCGAAAACGCAATCCAGACCAGACCGACGCCACCACCACCG
>JAFGRR010000246.1 GCA_016935035.1 Phycisphaerae bacterium
GAGGCCATCGCCGGGAGTTTTGCCGATGACTGTGCCGCTGCACTTCGAGCCCTTTGATCTCGACATTACCGTCTACACGGCGGATGGAACGTTTTGCCAGCCACTGGAATGGCAGGCGACGGAGCGCGGCCAGCGCTGCACGGTCCTGGCCAACGGCACGAACGGGGAACGCATCGACGCGAGTGGCGCATTTCTCGAGGTTCGCACCGAGGCCGTCAGCGGTGACCGCATCCGCGTGTCGGCCCGCGCCGCGCATCACAACGCCGTCAAGGCCATCAAGTTCGCCCTCGAACTACCGCATATGAAGATGCTGGCGCCCGAGGAGATGGAGCTTGTGCCGGCGACGTGGCGTCAGTGGGACTACCCGCGCGACTGGCGGACGGGCTTTGCCGTCTGGCAGGCCGGCGACCGGCACTTCAGCGTTAGCACCTGCGACTTTCCGTGGCACTTCAAGCGCATGCGCGCGCTGCGCACCGGTGACCGCATGCGTCTGGAAATCGTGCAGGACGCTAACAGCCGCGAGCGTTCGTTTGATTTCGAGACCAGCATGTGGGAGATCGGGTATCGCTCAGACCTCGGCACCATGCTGGACGAATACGCCGCCTTCGCGCGACAGGCGTTCGGGGCCGCCGATTTCGGCCGGCGTCGCGACATGCCGGACTGGGTGCGTGGTGTCGGCCTGGTCGTCAATATGCACTGCACGGACTGGAATGGCGAGGTCAATCTCGACTACGCCGGCATGACGCGCGCCGCCGCGACGCTTGCTGAGCTGTTCCCCGCCGAGCGCACGATTCTGTATCCGATCGGCTGGGATGGCCGATACATGCGTGACTATCCGACGTTCGAGACGTCGGAGGGGCTGGGCGGCCGCGAAGGGTTCAAGGCCTTTTGCCGCCGTTCGCGTGAACTCGGCTTCCACGTGATGCCGCACCTGAACGCTATGGTCTGCAACATGCGCAATCGGCTGTACCTGCCGCACCTGAAGGACTACGTCCTTCGCAACCACCAGGGGCGGCCGATTGACTGCGTGCACATCGACTGGGACCACGATGGGCTCGGCGATACGGCGCACTCGTATCTGTCGCTCATTCCGCGGGCCCTGCGTGACGTGCTGATTGACCGCATCGGTGCCCTGGTCGCCGACTACGGCATAGACTCGGTCTTCCTGGACGAAACCTGCAATGTCTTCTATAACGACCCGGCATGGGATCAGGTCGACGGCGTGCGGCGGCTGGTGCGGGATATTCGCCGGGCGTTTCCTGATCTGCTCATCGCGGGTGAGGAATGGAACGAGATGCTGCTCGGCCTGACGCCGGTGGTGCAGATCTGGGAAGAGACCGCCGACGGTCGCGGCGGTTTCGGCCGGGCCAAGTCGCCGCTGATGCGTGAGTGGGCCGGACGGTTTGTTCGGAGCTGCGGCTATCTGGCGCTGGCGTCGCCGGATGGAACGACCGGCGTGCACGAGTGGCCGGACAAGCCGTGGATTGATGAGCAACAGAATGAAGCGTACTACATTCCGACATTGTCCCTGACGGGCCATACTATCGACCGAGGGATGGACGGCATCCGCGCGACCGTCGCGCGGGCCAACGCATATCTGGAGCGGTACGTGAATGGCTGACGCCGGTGGCGGCGTCAACGGGCCACCCATAAAGCGGGGTAGGACATGGCGAAGAAGAAGAGCGTAAAGAAGCGTTCGGCAGCCAAGCGAACGGTAGCGACCAAGAAGACCGCCAAGAAGTCGACCAAGAAAGCAACGAAGAAAGCCGTCAAGAAGAGTGTGAAGAAGACGGCCAAGCCCAAGACCGCCAAGAAGAAAACGACCAAGACCGCGAAACGCAAGGTACCCAAGTCCACCAAGAAGAAGGCCGTCGGCAAGAAGACCACGAAGAAGGCGGTCGCTCGACGGGCCGCGCCGCCAGCCGGCCGCGCTCCAAAGAAGACTCCCAAGAAGACGGCGCGCCCGCGTTTGCAGCGGCCCGCGGTCGAACCGATGCCGCTGCTGCCGACGTCTGCGCGAGCTATCCCGGAACCCGGGCAGATCACCGCGGTACCGGAGGAAGCTGTCGCGGAGCCGGTGCGGAACATCCCGGCGCCGGGGACATTCGCTCCTGACTTTGAGTTGATGGACGGCTCGGGCCACGCGCATCGACTATCCGACTATCAGGGCCGACGGGTGGTGGTCTATTTCTACCCGAAGGACGACACGCCTGGGTGCACGACCGAGGCTTGCGGTTTCCGCGATAGCCATTCCGACTACGCCTCCGTCAACGCCGCCGTCCTGGGTATCTCGCCCGACTCTGTCGAGAGCCATGAACGCTTTGCCCAGAAGTTCGCGCTGCCGTTCCCGTTGCTGGCCGACCCGGAGCACGCAGTCGTCGAGCAGTACGGCGCGTGGGGTGCGAAGCAGATGTACGGGAATGCGACCATGGGCGTGTTGCGTTCAACGTTCATCATTGGTCCTGACGGCCGCATCGAGCACGTTTTCGAGAACGTGAAAGCCGACGGCCACGCCGCCGAGGTGCTGGAGTATCTGCGTCAGCACTGATGCGGCCGGCGGCGATAAGTATGGCGGCCGGTGCCCACCGGTGTAGCGGCCGACATCCGCAAATGTAGCGGCCGACGTCTCGTCGGACGTCTTGCGAGACGCCGGACAGTGCCGTCAGACACCGAGGCCTGACGCTACATTAGTTGAGATTGCACTAGAACTGCAGGCAGGATGCCTGTGCCACATGTGTGCCTTCGCAGGCCGAGCGCCTGCGTGACATACGTCTGTACACGCGACCCCGAAACTGCGATCCGGCGTCGAGCAGCGACCTCGGACGCCACGGATTAACGTATGCACTACGCCGATCGCCTGAGCCAAGCCATCGCCAACCGCGGCACGCCCGCCATCGTTGGTATTGACCCGGTCCTCGAACGCCTGCCCGAGCCGCTTCGGCCCGAGGACCAGACCGTGAATACCGCCGCCGCCGCGATCGAGTCCTTCTGCCGCACGGTAATCGAGCGCGTTGCGCCGTACGTGCCCGCCGTCAAGATCAACTCCGGCTTTTTCGAGGTGTTCCACGAACTCGGCGTTGGAGCGTATTATCGGCTCATCGCGCACGCACACGCTCA
>JAFGRR010000022.1 GCA_016935035.1 Phycisphaerae bacterium
AAGAACGTGACCATAAACGATTATTTCTTCAAGGGCCATTTTCCCGCAAAACCGGTCATGCCGGGTGTGCTGATTATCGAGGCGATGGCGCAGTTGGGCGGGATACTGCTGTCGCAGAAGCTGGAGCACACGGGCAAGGTGGCGGTGTTGCTGAGCCTGGACAAGGTGAAATTCCGCCGGCCGGTCACACCCGGGGATCAGTTGATCCTCGAGGCACACGCGATTCGCGTGAAGGCCCGGACGGGACAGGTTTATTGCGAGGCCCGCGTGGGCGAGGAGCACGTGGCCGAAGCGTCGATCCGGTTCATGCTGGTCGACGCCGACCCGGTTTAGTGTGGAGAGCACACCACGGTGGCGCAGGCGCGATGCCTGTGCCACCCAGAGAATCAGCCCCAGGGCAGGAGACGGATGAGTCGTATACATCCCACAGCGTTTGTCGATCCGCACGCCGTGCTGGGCGAGAACGTAATCGTCGGGCCGTTTTCATACGTCGGCCCCGATGTTGTGCTCGGCGACGGCTGCGAGCTGCATTCGCACGTGACGATCACGGGGCCGACCGAGGTCGGAAACGAAAACGTGTTCTACCCGCAGTGCGTGATCGGGGCGGCGCCGCAGGATCTGAAATTCAAGGGCGGGCCGACGCGCGTCCTGATCGGCAGCAACAACATCTTCCGCGAACACGTCACAGTCCATCGCGGAACCGAGGTCGATCTGCGCAGCGAGGGTACGACGCGCATCGGCAACAACAGCCTGCTGATGATCGGCGTGCACGTGGCACACGACTCACAGATCGGCAATCACGTCATTCTCGCCAACAACGTGCTCGTCGCGGGGCACGTCGAGATCCAGGACTGCGTCAATGTGGGCGGCGCCAGCGCCATGCACCACTTCGTGACGGTCGGGCGCTACGCGTTCGTCGGCGGCATGACGCGCATGACCAGCGATGTGCCGCCATACATGAAGATCTCGGGGTACAACGCCGCGGTGCGCGCGGTCAACACCGAGGGCATGCGGCGTTGGCAGATTCCCGGCAAGTCGATCGACGCGGTCAGGCAGGCCTTTCGCCTGTTGTTCGGCCGGCGTGCGGAACAGGCCGTCGGCCAAACCAAAGAGGCCATTGCCCGGATCGAAAGCAACGGGCTGATCGAGGATCAGCACGTGCGTTATCTCGTCAAGTTTCTCGAAAGAAAGACCGCCAACGGCGTTTTCGGCCGCGCGCGCGAGCAGGGTCGCCAGGACTCGCAGCAGGATCGCGACCGTTTCTACCGGGCGGATGAGGAAGAGGAAGCATGACCACCCCCCTGCCAGTCGCGGTTATTGGTGCCGGACACATGGGCCGCCATCATGTGCGCAAGTACGCCGAGATGGAAGAAACGCGGCTAGTGGCTGTGATCGATAAGGATCTCGAGCGTGCCCGGGCGCTGGCCGAGCCACTCGGCGTACAGGCGGCTGACCACTATGAGCCCACCTTGGGAGACATCGCCGCCGCCACGATCGCTGTTCCGACTATTCACCATCTCGAAGTAGCGCGGCCGCTGATTGAAGCCGGTATTGCCGTGCTGATCGAAAAGCCGCTGGCACCGAACGTCGCCGACGCCGAGGAGATCGCCGCCCTGGCCCAAAAGCACGGCGCGGTAGTTGGCGTGGGTCACACCGAGCGATTCAACCCGGCGGTGCAAGCCGTCGCGCGGCTGGGCCTGCGACCGAAGTTCATCGAGACGCACCGCATCAGCCCGTTCACCTTCCGCTCCGCCGACGTCAGCGTGGTCTTCGACATGATGATCCACGATATCGACATCGTGTTGCACCTGGTGCGCGGCGAGCAGGTCAAGCACGTCGATGCCTATGGCGTCAATGTGCTGGCTCCATCCGAGGATATCACCAACGCGCGCGTCGTGTTTGATCGCGGCGCGGTCGCGAACCTCACCGCCTCGCGTCTGGCGCTGAAGACCGAGCGCAAGCTGCGCGTGTTCTGCCGCAATGCGTACATCTCGCTGGACTATCAGAAGAAGAACGGCATAGCCATAACGCTCGACAAGAACCTCGACATCCTCAAGCTGGCGCGCGAGCGGAACATCGACGACCTGTCGCAGTTGGCGGGCGTCGACTTCGGCAAGATGGTCACGGTCGAGCCGCTGGCCATCGACGACCAGGACGCGTTGAACGCCGAGCTCAAGGCCTTCATCACCGCCGTGCGCGAGCGTTCGACCCCGCCGGTGAGCGTGGAAGACGGCGTCGCAGCCGTGCGTCTGGCGACGCAGATCATCGAATCCGCGCGATCGCACAAGTGGAGCGACGAACCGGGGGATGTGATCGGTTAGGGGCCGGCGCCTGGTGCCACTGCTCTTGAGCAATGCTACATAGAGCCGGTGGATCGCGTGCTTCGTTGCGGGCTCACCGCGACGCGGTAGACCAGACGACGCTCGCTAGTCGCCCCCGTGTCGGCACTGCTCAAAAGCAGTGGCACGGAGGCCTGACGCCACGCCCCCGAGCGAGTTACTAGCCCAGCATCGCGTTCTCGATCGAAACCACTTCGAAGTCCACGTCATTGCCGTCCATGGTCAATCGGATGGTGTCGCCGACGCGGTGGCCCATGATGACCTGGCAGGCCGGCGCGCGATAGTTGAAGACGCCGTTGTCCACGTCGGTATCGAACGGGCCCAGAATGGTCATGACGCGCTCGGTGCCGGAGACGACGTCACGCAGCTTGACCCGGGCGCCGATCTCCACGCGCTCTGTCGCGACCGTTTCCGGCTCGACGATTCGAGCAATGGACAGTTCACTGTTGATGGTGGCCAGGCGGGCACGGAGCAGGTCGCGCTCCTCGAGGGCGAACTTGTACTCGGAGTTCTCACTGAGGTCGCCGTGTGACGCCGCCTCGCCGATGCGCTTGGCGTTCTCGTACATCTCGACGTTGACGATGCGCTCGCTCTCGGCCTGGCGTCTCCGCAATCCGGCCTCGGTGGTCCAGATGACGTTCAGGTCTTCCCATGGTTCGAGGCGCCGGGCCTGCGGCTGGTACCAAAGCTCCGGATAGCGTTCGCGCAGGATGTTGAGCATGGCGGCACTGGCGTTGTTGCCAATGCCCTCGATGCGCATCAGCTCATGCCGCACTGAGACGGCTTGGTTCTGATCGAGTTGGTCGAAGCAAGCACGGACCTTGGCGTAGTCGCGCAACCCGAGCGTCGAGCGGATGCGCAGCCGAAAAGTCTTCATGATCTTCGGGTCGGGGTTCAGCGAGCGGCCGAGGGTGTAGAGCGTGTCGAGGATGCCGTCGAGCAGGTGCGAATCCGACGGGATGCGCAGCTCGGCGCACTGTTTCGGTCCGGCCCACAGCCAGTGGATCAATTCGGGGAATCCGACGGGACGGTCGAGGGCTTTCTCGATCCACTTCTGGGCGTCATTGGCGGCATCGCACGCGACGGCCGCGGCGGCGATGCGATCGAGCACGCCCGCCGGCGCGGTCCCCATGAGCTGGACAGCGTGCTGGCCGTGCGTCTCGGGATAGGCCGTCTCCAGCGCCTCAAGCGCGGCGGACCACAGGTCCGTATCCCTCAGACGAGCGATGACCTCGCCAGGTTCGTCCGCCTCGCGCAGCATATCGGCGGCGGCATCGGCTATCTCGGGCGTGATGCCCAGACCGCGCTCGCCCAGCCGCCTGAGCACGAGTGCCGTGGCAAGCGACTCCCACGGCTGTCGTTTTCGTACACGCTGCATGTAGGCGACCATGTGATCGACCAAGTCCTTGAGCAGCCCCGCGTCCGGCTCCTCCTTGTGGGCACGCTTCTCGCGCAGATAGCCGTCAACCAGCTTCAGCCAATGCACGGGTTCCTTGGCAGCATCGAACGCCTCGCGTGTCTCATCCTCGAAGGTCTGGCCCTCGTGACTGTAGCTCAGCACGACGGGCGCGCGACCCTCGATAATGATGTGTTTGCAGCGTTTGAGCTTGGCGCGGGCCCCCGTCCACCACTTCGACCAAGCCTTGGTCTCCATGTGGCGCGGCACCAGCTCGTCCTTCAGCATCTCCTGGTCGATGTGTCCGCCATGGGCGTGAATCAGCCCGGTGACCAGTGCGACCGGGTCCTGCTCGACGAGTTCCTTGAGACGTTCGGGACGCAGTTGCCGCAGGACGCGAAAGTCGTTCTGGTCGACTTCGTCGTAGGCGCGAGCCAGTTCGGCAGCCGAGACGGTCGTGCGGCGAGACTCGCGGCGCAGCGTGAAGAGGTTGTTGGCGCGATCGACCTCAACGACCTCGACCGCGCTGTCGTCCATGCGATTAATCAGGCAGGTACCGGCCTGGAGCTCAAAGCCGAAGTCCAGCACCTTGCAGGCATTGCGAAACGGACGACCAACCTGAAGCCCCGAGAGCGTCATCAGTTGCTGAAAACCGGGCGCGTTGCCATAGACCCGCGTATAGGCTTCGGCCAGCTTGCCGCGTAGTTCCTTGTTGTCGGGGTCGGCGGCCAGAGCGGCCTTCGTCAGCGCGATGATGCCGGTGGGATCGCTCTCCCAGTCAAGCGCCTCGTATACCATCGGCGTCAGGGCGTTCAGACGCTCCTGCTGGCCGGCGCTCTGCAGGGCCTCAAAGGGCTGCACGAGTTCGCCGGGCTTGATCTCGCCGGCCTGAAGCAGCTCCAGGCAGCGGTTGTCAAACGCCTCAAAGTCACCGGTCTGAACGAGTTTAAGAAGCTCTAATTTCGGCATGGGTCGCTATTCACTTTAGAAGTAACCAACAGCAACGCCCGCTCGCGGCGGCGCAGACCGGCAAGATAAGCGATCCGCGGCAATGGGGCAACTGGGAGAGGGTTCGGGGTTCAGGAGAGAGTGCCCACCGCCTGAGGACGGAGTGAAATGGTCCTTTCACTCTCCCTCCTCGCTCGCCACGCGGAAATCGCCCGGTGCGGGCGAGCCGATGACGGGGCGGTTTGCTCTATCTGTCACCTTCCACGGGGTCCGTCTCGGCTGACGCCGAGCCTCCACCCGCGGCTGCAATCCGTTGCCCCTGTAAGGGCGAAAGCCTCACACTAAATCACTCAACTGCTCCACGGCCGGCGGCTTGAGCGGGCTTAGCCAGGCGCGGATGGCAAAGTCGGCGACGGCGGGACTGACGCGGCGTGTGAAACGCACGCCCTTTCCGCCGGCGACGGCGAGAATGTTGGCCTCGACCCAGTAGATCAGCACGGATTCCTCACGACGCAGTATGTGCAGTTGCCACTTGGCTGAGCGCCACGTCGATGTGCGAATGACGAGTCCGCCGGGCACTGCCAGCCATTGGCACGGCCTGATAAGTTTGATTAGCAGCATTATCCCCAGGAGAGCCGCCGCGTAGAGGATCAGGTTGACCGCGTCCGGGACTTGTCCTGCGGTCAGTTGTTGCAGCATCTCGATGAACAGCCAGCCTATGCTTACCAGTGCGAGCAGCGCCAAGATGCCGGAGACCGCCCGTGCAAAACGCGACCGTCCGTGCGTACGGGCGATCTGCTCCCAGATCTGACGCCAGTTCTGTTGTTGTCCGCCGGCATCAGCAGCGCTACCTACGTCCGGCGGCTTGGTACCAAGAGGCGCGGGCTCAAACGGAACCGTGATCGGCTCGAGCTCGGCGGCGCCGCAGTTTGCACTTTCTGACGCCCGAAACACCGTGCCGATGTGCCCGTGA